>NZ_QJRK01000028.1:0-88518 GCF_003205245.1 Pseudomonas sp. MB-090624
AGTACTCCAGCCCTATGTAATACCTGTGGGAGATTCTATGGTGCCTGGCAAGGGTAGCCGGAGCATCTTCAGCGCCTGTGAGATCGAGCGCCGCCCGCGCGGCGCAATCGCGAGCTGCGCTCGCTCCAACAGGCGCTGCCATACCTTGTGGCAAACACCTGTCAGCCCTAAGGCGATCCCTGTGGGAGCTGGCTTGCCTGCGATGGGCCGCAATGCGGCCCCAGTTGCTTGAGCGAGCAGCATCACCGGTTTACCGGGGCGTTTTCATTGGCGGCTCCATGCCTTCGGCGTGCAAGCCTGAACGGGCGATAAGTCCGCTGAATACCTCCCCAAACCCGCCCCCACCCCCGTGTCCATCAGCCATGTCGCTTTTTGTCGCAGTCTTTTCTACGGCAATTGTTTCCATCATCTTCAAATGCGTGGCGTTACCGGCTAGTCTCGCAGGCATCTATATCGCCGTAGTCTTCAAACCAGAACGAGCCGGCCATGACAGAACTGTCCCGCACGCATGGATTCGCGACTCAGGCCTTGGGCCTGCTGGACGGGCGTTTCTTCCGGCCGCCATTGCCGGACGGGCACGTGCCGCGCCCGCGTTTGTGCCAGCGCTTGTACGCCGGCCTTGGTGGCCGCTTGCTGCTGGTCAATGCGCCGGCCGGCTTCGGCAAGAGCTCGCTGGCCATCGAGTTCTGCGAGTCGCTGCCCGATCACTGGCGCAGCCTCTGGCTGGGCCTGAGCCAGCGCGATGCCGACCCTGGGCGCTTTCTCGAGCGGCTGCTCGAAGGCCTGCAGCAGTACTGCCCGGCCTTGGGCGGCCAGGCCATGGGCCTGTTGAAAATGCGCCAGCGCCATCAGCCATTCGCCTTCGAGGAGTGGCTCGATGGCCTGCTCGACGAGCTGGCGCAGTACCTGCGTGCCGATACGCCGTTGCTGCTGGTGCTCGACGACTATCACCTGGCCCAGGGGCCGGTACTCGACCGCTGCCTGCAGTTTTTCCTCAACCATTTGCCGCCGGGCCTGGTGTTGCTGGTTACCAGCCGGCAGCGGCCGGACTGGCACCTGGCACGTCTGCGCCTGTCACGGCAGTTGGTCGAGCTCAACGAACAGGACCTGCGGCTGACCGCCGAAGAAGCGCTGGCGGTGATCGGTCGCCAGCCCAACGGGTTGCGAGGCCAGGCGCTGGACAACCTGATCCAGCGCAGCGACGGGTGGGTGGCAGGGTTGCGCTTCTGGCAACTGGCGGTCAGCGAGAGCGCCGACGAGCAGGCCTTGCCACAGGCCCTGCACGGGGGCGAGGGCCTGATCCGCGACTATCTGCTCGAAGAGGTCATCGACATGCTGCCTGCCGACGTGCAGGCCTTCCTCGATGAAACCGCCTGCCAGGAACGTTTCTGTGCCCCGCTGTGCGATGCATTGCGGGGGCGCGACGACAGCGCCGCGATCCTGCGCTTCTTGCAGGCACACCAGGTGTTCCTGGTACCGCTTGACGAGCATGGCCACTGGTTCCGCTACCACCACCTGTTCTCCGACCTGCTGCGCAGCCGCCAGGCCAGTGAGCCACTGGCCGACCTGCACCTGCGTGCCTGCCGCTGGTTCGAGCGCCAGGGGTTGCTGGATGAAGCCGTGGAGCAGGCCCTGCGTGCCGGCCACCTCGACATCGCTGCCGACCTGGTACAGAGCCTGTCCGAGGAACAACTGCTGGCCGAACAGAATGTCGGCATGCTGCTGCGCTGGAAGATGGACCTGCCCGACAGCCTGCTGATCAGCACCCCGCGGCTGATCGTGCTGTACAGCTGGGCGCTGGGCCTGGCCTGCCAGCTGGACGCGGCTGAAGAACTGGCAGGCCACCTCAGCCGCTTCCTGCCTGCACCTTCGGCGACCGCGCAAAAGTCCATGCTGGCCCAGTGGCTGGCACTGAGCGGTGTCATCGCCCGTGGCCGCGGTGATCGTGAGCGCACCCTGGCCTACTGTGGCGAAGCCCTGCAGAGCCTGCCCGGCAAGCGCTATGGGCAGCGCCTGGTCTGTTTGTCGACGTTGTCCAACCTGGCGATTGCCGATGGCGACTTCTGGCGCGCCCGTGGCTGGAACCGTGAGGCGCTGGAGCTGGCCCAGCGGGTCGGTAACCCGTTGTTCGAGGCGTTGGCGCATTATGACCGGGCGCGGGTGTTGCACGCCCGTGGCGAGGTGCTGCGCGCACTGGATGAAGTGCGCCAGGGGCTGCAGCGCCTGCAAGGGCTCTCGGCGCAGCGGCTATATGCGGTGCGCGCCCGCCTGACGCTGTATGAAGGCTACCTGCTGGTCTCGCGCCTGCAACCGGCCCAGGGCCGTGCACGCTTGCGCGCGGGGTTGGGCGAGGCACGTGCCTGCCGCGACATCAGCGTGCTTATCGGCCACTGCGTGATTGCCACCCTCGATGGGCGCGACGGGCAGTTCGCCGAGGCCTTTGCCGAACTGGCCGAGGCAGAGCGGCTGATGCATATCTGGGACGTGCCGCCGGTTTACTACCTGGCCATGATCACCCTGGTCAAATGCGAGCTGTGGCTGGCCCAGGGGCGCGTCGACCTGGCCGAGTCCTGGTTGCTGCGCCTGGGCCAGACCTATGGCGGTGAGCAGCCGGCGGCGGCGCCAGAGTTTCACCCGCTGCTGCCGGTGCATATCGCCCTGCAGCAGGCGCTGCTCGAACGTGTGCTGTCACGCCGCACAGAGGCGCTCGAGCGCCTGGCCGGGCTGGTCGAGCGCGGCCAGGCCAGCGGCGGCATGATGCTCACCGTCAGCGCGCTCAGCCAGTGGATGCTGCTGTTGCTGGACGAAGGCCGCGATGGCCAGGCCGCGCAGTTGTTGCCCGGCTTGCTGGAGGCTGCACGCGGGGGCGTGCTGCAACCGTTCCAGCCGTTGCTGCAACGGCACCCGCAGTGGCTGCAGGAGCAGTTGCTGGCCAGGGCCGGCTGCCCGGTGCAGGTCGACCTGCTGGGGCATTTGCCAGCGTTGCCAAGCGCCCCATGCGGTAGCAGCGAGGCCCTGAGCGGGCGGGAGCTGGCAGTGCTCGAACTGATCGCCCAAGGTTGCTCCAACCAGCAGATCAGCGAGCGCTTGTTCATTTCCTTGCACACGGTCAAAACCCACGCCAGCCATATCAATAGCAAGCTGGGCGTGGAGCGGCGGACCCAGGCGGTGGCCAAGGCCAAGTCACTGGGGTTGCTGGCGTAGTGCTGGCGGTGCTGGCTACCGCCCGTTAGAGTAATGGCCTCGGGCCATGTTCGCGGCCGATAATGCTCGATGCTCATCTTTCCCGGCCAGCTGCCGATACAGCGATCGGTGGCATCGCCTCGCGCGATTTTTCAATCATTCCAGGGCAGGTCGTGTTGATGCTGCAGTACGGGCAAAAGAGCTTTCTGATCGTCGACGATTTCACCGACTTTCGCACGTCGACCCGGTCCATGTTGCGCGAGTTGGGTGTGCGCGACGTCGACACCGCCGACAGCGGCGAGCAGGCGCTGCGCATGTGCGCGCAGAAGCGCTATGACTTCATCCTGCAGGACTTCCACCTGGGCGATGGCAAGAAGAATGGCCAGCAGGTACTCGAAGACCTGATCATCGACAAGCATATCAGCCATGAGTGCGTGTTCATCATGGTCACCGCCGAGAGCAGCCAGGCCATCGTTCTCAGTGCCATCGAGCACGAGCCCGACGCCTACCTGACCAAGCCGTTCAACCGGGTGGGGCTGGCCCAGCGGGTCGAGAAGCTGTTCCAGCGCAAAACCCTGCTCAAGCCGATATTGCAGGCGCTGGACCGCAACCGCCCGGGCGAGGTGCTGGCGGCATGCGCCGAGCTGTGCAAAAGGGACCCGCGCCTGGCACCCCTGTGCCTGCGCTACCGGGCCGATGCCTTGCGCAACCTCAACCGCTTCGATGAGCTGGAGAAATTCCTCAAGGCCATTCTCGCCAGCCGCCCGCAACCGTGGGTGTACGCGGCGCTGGGGGCCTTGATGCACAAACGTGGCCAGAATGCCCAGGCCCAGGGCGTATACGAGCAGGCGCTCAAAGCCTTCCCGATCATGCCAGCCTTGTACGATGGCATGGCCGAAGTGCTGGTGGCCCAAGGCGAAAGCAAGCGTGCGCAGAGCCTGCTGGAAGAGGCTGTGCGCCTGTCGCCACTGTCGGTGCGGCGGCAGTCGACCCTGGGCAAGCTGGCGTTGGAAAACGAAGACTTCGAAAGCGCTTCCAAGGCCTTCCGCCATGCGGTGAACCAAGGGCAGAGTTCGCGCTACAAAGACCCGGAAAACAACCTGGGCCTGGTGCAGGCGCTGATGAGCAAGAATGCAGGCTTTGGCCTGGACGCCCGTACCCGCGTCGAGATCAACACCACGCTCAGCGAAGTGGCCAAGGAAAACCCCGAAGACCAAGGCTTGCAGGTGCGTGCGCGGATGATGAAGGCCGCCAGCCTGCAGCAGGCCGGTGACCCGGAGACGGCTGCCAAGCTGACCGATCAGGCCATTCTGCGCCTGGACAAGATGAACCAGTTCTTCTCGGTCGATTCGGCCCTCACCGTCGCCGCGCAGTTGCAGGCGATGGGCCAGGAAGCCGCCGCCATCGGCGTACTGAAAAGCTGTGTGGAAAGTTATGGCGATGACCCCAAGGTCATGGAAAAAGTGGGCAAGCTGACGGACGACCCGAGTGTGCTCAACGCCATTACCGAAGCGGTCACCCTCAATCGCCAGGGTGTGCGCAGTTACCAGGGAGGGCAGCTCGGCGAGGCGTTGCAACTGTTCCGCAAGGCGCTGGGTCTACAGCCCAGGAACATCAGCATCGCCCTGAACACCGCCCAGGCGCTGCTGCGCATTGGTGGTGAAACCCCCCAGCCCGCGATCATGCAGGAATGCCGCGACGCCTTGACCAGCGTGGCCGGTATCCCTGCCAGCGACAATCGCTATGACCGTTACCGCAAACTGCACATCCGAGTGTTCGGCGCATGAATCAAGACAATCAGGGGCTGGATTTTTCCACGGTGATCGCCTCCACCGTGCACGACCTCAAAAGCTCCCTGGCGGCGTTGATCCAGTGCCACGGCCAGTGGGTGGAGCGCCTGCCCGAGGAACTGCGCGGCGGGGCCGAGCAAGGGATCATGGAGCACGAGTTTCGTCACCTCAACGGCATGCTGGTGCAGCTGCTGGGGTTGTACAAGCTTGGTGTGAACCAGCTGCCGGTGTGCCCGGACTACCACGAACTGGACGACTTCATCGAGGCCCAGCTGGCGGCGCATGAGGAAGTGCTCAAGCACAACGATATTCTCGCCACCTGGCGCATCGACACGGATAACCCGCTGGGTTTCTTTGACCGCGAGCTGGTGGCCTCGGTGATCGCCAACGTCATCACCAATGCCACCCGCTTTGCCGGGCATGCCTTGTTGATCAGCATCGAGGAGGCCGACAACCAGCTGGCCATTTGCGTGAACGATGACGGCCCGGGTTATCCACAGCGCATGCTCGACCGCCAGGAGGAATATACCCAGGGTATCGACTCGACCAGCGGCAGCACCGGCCTGGGGCTGTACTTTGCCGCACGCATTGCGGCGCTGCATGAAAGTGGCGGGGTGCGTGGGCGCATCGAGATCTCCAATGGCGGTGCACTGGGCGGTGGCTTGTTCAAGTTGTTTCTGCCGTAGGGATTGGGGTGCGTCTGCCGGCTTTTCCTGGCAGGCTTTGCGCAGAACCCCGGCTTTACCTGCGAGAACACCATGACCCAAGCCCTGCCTGCGCTCATCCGCGAAACCTTCCCTGTCGGGCCTTTGCAGTGCAACTGCACGCTCATCGGCGACCCGTTGAGCAAAAAGGCCATCGTCGTCGACCCGGGCGGTGATCCAGACAAGATCCTGGCCCGCCTGCAGGCCCATGGCCTGACGCTGGTGAGCATCATCCACACCCACGCCCACTTCGATCATTTCCTCGCCTCGGGCAAGCTCAAAGCGCTGACCGGCGCCACGCTGCATCTGCACAAGGCCGACCAGGCGCTGTGGGACAACCTGGAGATGCAGTGCCAGATGTTCGGCGTGCCCTACACCCCGGTGCCGTCGCCTGATCGCTGGCTGGCCGATGACGAAGAACTGGCGTGCGGCTGCGGCGTGGCCTTGCATACACCCGGGCACACGCCTGGCTCGATGAGCTTCTGGTTCGCCGACGCCAAGCTGTTGATCGCAGGTGACACCTTGTTCCGCCGGGGCATAGGCCGCACCGATTTGTGGGGTGGCGACCAGCGGGCTATCGTGCGCTCGATCAAGGAGCGGCTGTACCGGCTGGACGAGGAGGCCACCGTGGTCACCGGTCATGGGCCTGATACACGGCTGGGTGACGAGATGCGCGAAAACCCGTTCGTGCGTGCCTGATGGCACATGAAGGCGCTTTCATGGAATTTTTCGTTGCCGGTGCGTTCCAAGGCTGGCATAGATGCATTTGCGATCTGTCGCATTCATGAATTGAGTAGGAGCTTGTCCATGTTCACCATGCGTCGTCTGATTATCGTCGCAACTGCCGCCGCCCTGATGACCGGCTGTGCCAGTCAGAACCCTTACGACAACCAGGGGCAGGCGCAGGGCTCTACCGGGATGAGCAAGACCGCCAAGTACGGTGGCCTGGGTGCGCTGGCCGGTGCGATCGCCGGTGCCGCCATCGACCACAACAACCGTGGCAAGGGCGCCCTGATCGGCGCTGCCGCCGTGGGCGCTGCCGCCGCCGGTTATGGCTACTACGCCGACAAGCAGGAAGCGGAGCTGCGCGCGCAAATGGCCAACACCGGTGTGGAAGTGCAGCGCCAAGGTGACCAGATCAAGCTGATCATGCCGGGCAACATCACCTTCGCCACCGATTCGGCCAACATCGCGCCAAGCTTCTACCAGCCGCTGAACAACCTCGCCAGCTCGTTCAAGCAGTTCAACCAGAACACCATCGAAGTGGTCGGTTTTACCGACAGCACCGGCAGCCGCCAGCACAACATGGACCTGTCCCAGCGCCGGGCGCAGGCCGTCAGCACCTACCTGACCTCGCAGGGTGTGGACAGCTCGCGCCTGTCGGTACGTGGCATGGGCCCGGACCAGCCGATCGCCAGCAACGCCGATGCCAATGGCCGTGCGCAGAACCGCCGTGTCGAAGTGAACCTGAAGCCGATTCCAGGCCAGCAGTATGACCAGCAGCAGGGCCAGGTGCAGCAGTATCCCTGAATAGGCATGGGGGCCGCGTTGCGGCCCCGTTTGTTTCAGCGCCCTACGCTGGCCTGAATCGCCGTGAGGGCAATGGTATGGACGATATCGTCCACCTGCGCCCCGCGTGGCAGGTCGTTCACCGGCTTGCGCAGGCCCTGCAGCATTGGCCCCAGGCTGACCCCGTCGGCACTGCGCTGCACCGCCTTGTGCGTGGTATTGCCGGTGTTCAGGTCGGGGAATACGAAGACCGTGGCGCGCCCGGCCACCTGGCTGGTGGGCGCCAAGTCCCGGGCAATTGCCGGGTTGGCTGCAGCGTCGTATTGCAGCGGCCCATCGATCAGCAAGCCTTGCGTGGCGGCCTGCGCCAGGCGGGTCGCCTCGCGCACTTTCCCCACTTCCTCATCGCTGGCCGAATCGCTTGAGTAACTGATCATCGCCACCCGTGGCGCGATGCCGAAGGCTTGCGCCGATTCGGCACTTTGCCGGGCAATCTCCGCCAGTTCGGCGGCGCTTGGGTGAGGGTTCATCACGCAGTCGCCGTACACCAGTACCTGCTCGGGGAACAGCATGAAGAACACCGACGATACCAGGCTCGCCCCCGGCGCGGTCTTGATCAACTGCAGGGCAGGGCGGATGGTGTTGGCGGTGGAATGCACCAGCCCCGACACCAGGCCGTCCACCTCATCCAGGGCCAGCATCATGGTGCCGATCACCACCGGGTCTTCCAGTTGCTGCTCGGCCATTGGCGCGTTGAGGTTCTTGCTTTTGCGCAGCTCCACCATCGGCTCCACATAGCGCCCGCGAATCAGCTCCGGGTCCAGTATTTCCAGGCCTGGTGGCAGGGTGATGCCCTGCGCGCGGGCGACGGCGTCGACATCTTCGGGCTTGGCCAGCAGCACGCAGCGGGCGATGCCACGGGCCTGGCAGATGGCCGCTGCCTGCACCAGCAGCGGCTCTGCACCTTCGGGCAGAACGATGCGCTTGTTTGCCTGCTGCGCGCGCTGGATCAACTGGTAGCGGAACACCGCCGGCGACAGGCGCAGCTCGCGCGGGGTGCCGCAACGTTGGTGCAGCCAGGCTGCGTCGAGGTGGCTGGCGACAAAGTCGGTGATGAACTCGGCGCGTTCGCGGTCGTCCACCGGGATTTCCCGGTTGAGCGAATTGAGCTGGTTGGCGGTGTCGTAGGAACCGGTGCTGACCGACAGGATCGGCAGGCCCGCCTGCAGCGCGCCGCGGCACAGCCCGAGGATGCGAGCGTCCGGTTTGCTGTCACTGGTCAACAACAGGCCGGCCAGCGGTACGCCATTGATCGCAGCCAGGCTGACGGCCAGGATGATGTCGTCGCGGTCGCCCGGTGTGACGACCAAGGTGCCGGAGGTGAGCAGTGGCACGGTATTGGCCACGGTGCGCGCGCAGATGATGATCTTGCTCATGCGCCGTTGTTCGTAATCGCCGGCATTGAGCACCTGGGCGCCAAGCAACTCGGCCACGTCGCGGGTGCGCGGTGCGTTCAGCTCGGGTTGATAGGGGATGCAGCCCAGCAGGCGAAAGTCATTGCCGCGCAGCAGCGGCGAGTGTTCGCGCAGGCGGGTGGCGAAGTCGGCCATGCTTTCGTCGGTGCGGACCTTGTTGAGGATCACCCCCAGTACTTTCGGGTCGCGAGGGCCGCCGAACAGTTGCGCCTGCAGTTCGACCCGCCCGGACAGCTCGCTGAGCACTTCGTTTTCCGGCGCCGAGACCAGGATCACCTCGGCATCCAGGCTCTTGGCCATGTGCAGGTTGACCCGCGCGGCGTAGCTGGCGTGGCGCGTGGGCACCATGCCTTCGACCACGACCACGTCATTGCCGATGCAGGCTTGCTGGTAAAGCCGGATGATTTCTTCCAGCAGTTCGTCCAGCTGCCCATCACCGAGCATGCGCTCGACCTGGGCCAGGCTCATGGGCACGGGGGGCTTGATGCCGTGGGTACGGGCGACCAGTTCGCTGGAGCGTTCGGGGCCGGTGTCGCCCGGGTGGGGCTGGGCGATGGGCTTGAAGAAACCCACCTTCAGCCCGGCCCGTTCCAGGGTACGCACCAGGCCCAGGCTGATCGACGTCAGGCCGACACCAAAGTCGGTCGGCGCAATGAAAAATGTCTGCATGCGTGCTTCTCGAAATAAGCGGTGCAAGAAATTAACGGCCAAGGGTAGCGCTATCGGCCCCTTGTGCGCACCAGCCACATGCGAACGGCTGGCCGATACGCTGCAGGCGCTGGGCCGGGTCGAGCACCCACGGGCGTGCCTGCCACGGCGGTTGGTGGCGCAGGTGCTGGGTGTGGCCGCAGGACAGCTCGGCTACCCAGTGGCCTTCTTCGTCCTGGTGAAAGCCGATGATCCGACTGATGGACCGTTGCTGCACGCCAGTGCGTTCGCAATCGGGCGATGGCTTGGTTACACTGGTGCGCTCTACATTCTTTTGCAAAAGGTCTTGCCCCATGCTGATCGCCGCCAACAAGGCTGTCTCCATCGACTATACCCTGACCAACGACGCCGGGGAGACCATCGACAGCTCCGCCGGTGGCGCGCCGCTGGTTTACCTGCATGGTGCCGGCAACATCATCCCAGGCCTGGAAAAAGCCCTGGAAGGCAAGCAAGCCGGTGACGAACTGGAAGTTGCCATCGAGCCGGAAGACGCCTACGGCGAATACCTGGCCGAGCTGGTCAGCACCCTGAACCGCAGCCTGTTCGAAGGCGTCGACCAGCTGGAAGTGGGTATGCAGTTCCACGCTTCGGCGCCGGATGGCCAGATGCAGATCGTGACCATCCGCGACGTGGACGGCGACGACATCACCGTTGACGGCAACCACCCGCTGGCTGGCCAGCGTCTGAACTTCAAGGTCAAGGTCGTCAACGTGCGTGACGCCAGCGACGAAGAAATCGCTCACCGTCACATCCACGGTGAAGGTGGCCATCACCACTGATTTTCTGCGCTAAGCTCAGAAAGTCGCCAGGCGCTCGGGCAAGCCGATCTGCCTTCCTACGGGAGGTGGGCGGTTTGAACGGGCGCCTTTTTAGTGGGCGCGATTTGCCTGCGCGGCAACCCGGAAGCTGAGAGGGGGTTCATCATGAGTGCATTTCACGAGCTGAAACTGGAGGCGCTGAACGGCGGGGAGCTGCCCCTCGCACCGTTCAAGGGCCAAGTGGTGCTGGTGGTCAACGTCGCTTCCAAGTGTGGTCTCACGCCGCAATACAAGGCCCTGGAAAACCTCTATCAGGTTTACAAAGACAAGGGCTTCAATGTGCTTGGCCTGCCGTGCAACCAGTTTGCCGGGCAAGAGCCGGGCAGTGAAAAGGAAATCCAGGACTTCTGCAGCCTGAACTACGGGGTGAGCTTCCCGCTGGCGGGCAAGCTGGAGGTCAATGGGGCGCAGCGCCATTCGCTGTATCGCCTGCTGGCGGGCGAGGGCGCGGAGTTCCCGGGTGATATCAGCTGGAACTTCGAGAAGTTCCTGGTCGGCAAGGATGGCCGGGTGCTGGCGCGCTTCTCGCCGCGTACGGCGCCGGATGATCCGACGGTGGTGCAGGCCATCGAGAAAGCGTTGGGATGAGTATTCGGGGCCGCTGTGCGGCCCTTTCTGTCAGTGGCAGGCCCTGACATTTTTGCCAGTTGCCGACCGAATGACGGTGTTGCCAAACTTCAACCTTGCGAAATGCAAACGAGGTTTGATCGATGGCGAGCAAGTTGTTTTATCAACACGAACGTTTGGCGCTGATACAGGACGCGCAGGTACAGCGCCGGTTGATGACTTCAGTGATACAAACCCATGCAGTGCTGGTAGAGGCAATGCAGGCGACCCCCAACGTTTTACTGGCCAGTGATGCTTTGCATTCCACTCTGCTAATTAATCCACAGCAGAAAGCCAAACCTTATTGCTATTCACCGTACGGGTATCAGCCTACTCATCCCGGGTTGCCTGCATTTACCGGCCAAGTACCTGAGCCCGTAATGGGCGGATACCTGCTGGGTAATGGCTACCGTCTATACAGTCCGCTCTTGATGCGCTTCAACTCGCCAGACAATTGGAGCCCATTCGGTGCTGCGGGCATCAATCCTTATGTTTACTGCGACAGTGATCCGGTCAACCACAGTGACCCCTCGGGTCACATAAAAATACTCAAGGCTGTGAAAAGTGCTGCGCTGAAAGCCATCGATACGGTGGCGTATGAATATGTTAAAGCCAAGTATGGGAAAAAGATTTTCAAGAAGATAGACCAATTGAAAGCGGCCCCTTCCGCTCGGCCAAGCGCTGGCGCCAGTGTTCCGACAAGCAATCTCAGCCCGGCTGAGATCGAGGTCGGTGGGCGCATGCTGGCTGATGAGCTCGACTATCTAAAGGATACTCAAAAAAGATCAAGCAAACACCTAAAACGCGCAGAACGAGGTAAAGAAGGTAGCACAATGATCTTCGATGAGCCCTCCAGTTATATTGCAGATAATCTTGCCATCAAAAGCGCTCAAGAATTGAATGCGATCGAGAGATTGGAAAAAGCAGTTGCCGATTTGAGAGAGCACAAAAGGGCTGTAAGTTATCAAACGCGTGTACACGCGCGTTTAGGGTGATTCAGGCTTGATCTTCATTGCCAGCGAGCCACTGTCGGGCAGGGGCGCAGCATCTTTTCTGGACGCCGCGTTCAGATACCCCTCAAACTGCTCGACGATCGCCGCCCACCCCTGGCGGCTGGCGTGTTGCCGTGCATTCAGCCGCACCCGGCGCAAGGTTTCCTCTTCCTCAAGCAACCAGCAGGCCGCATCGATGAACGCCGCCTGGTCTCCCGGCATGGCCAGCGCGCCGTTATGGCCATGGCGAATGTGCTGTGCTGCAGCGGCCTCGTCATAAGCCACTACCGCCAACCCCGAAGCCATGGCTTCGAGTACCACGTTGCCAAAGGTTTCGGTCAGGCTTGGGAACAGGAACAGATCTCCGCTGGCATAGTGTTCAGCCAGTATCTCGCCGCGCTGGGCGCCACAGAACACCGCGTCTGGCAACTGTTGCTCAAGGGTCGCGCGCTGTGGGCCGTCACCGACAAAAACAAGGCGCAGGCGCTTTTGTGGATAAGTCTTTTGCAGTGCCTCAAGGCAGGGTCGCAACAAGCCAAGGTTCTTTTCCACCGCCAAGCGGCCGACATGCAGCACGGCGATGTCGTTGGGCCCAAGCCCCCAGCCTTCGCGTAACGCCTGGCTACGCCGCGCCGGGTTGAACAGGCAGGCATCGACACCCCGGGCCAGCAGTTCCAAGCGTTCGAAACCACGGCGTTCAAGCTCCAGGCGCTGGCTGAGGCTGGGGACCAAGGTGATGGCCGTGCGGCGATGGAACCAGCGCAGGTAGTGCGTGAGCATGCGCGCCAGCAGGCCCAGCCCGTATTGGCCAGAATACTGTGGGAAGTTGGTATGGAAACCGCTGACCACTGCCACCCCCAGGCGCCGCGCCGCACGCAAAGCGCTGAGCCCGAGCGGCCCTTCGGTTGCGATGTACAGCACATCCGGGCGCTGTCGGCGCCAGCGGCGCAACATCTTGTGCATCGACACCTCGCCCCACTGCAGACCGGGGTAGCCCGGCAAGGCCCAGCCCCGGCACAGCATCAGCTGCGGGTCGCTGTGCACTGGCCCTTCGCCGGCCTGGCGCGGGCGCACCACTTCAACTACATGGCCACGTTGACGCAGCCCTTCGCTCAAGCGTCCAAGCGTGTTGGCCACGCCGTTGATTTCGGGTGGGAAGGTTTCGCTGACCAGGGTGATGCGTAGCGCAGGTGTGTTCATGGCAAAAGTTTCTGCCTGCCCGATTGCATCAATGTGACGGTCACGTGGCGCGCAGGTGACAGCTGACCATCGGCTTGTGCAGCGTGCAGATTATTTCCTGGTGCGCCGCTCAAGGGGCCGTGCCGTCGGCCGATGAAGATGCATTCGACCACCTGTTGCGCTCCAGGAGAGCGGTGATGTTCAACAACAAGCTCAAGCAAGAAAACCGGCAACTGCGCGAAGACCTGATGTGTATCGAACAGGTCAAGAGCAGCCTCGACAGCGAGATGCTGGTGCTGCAACTCGACCCCCAGGGACGGATCGAGATGGTCAATGGCAACTTCGAGAGCGAGATGCTCTACCGGGCCGACCAACTGCTTGGACGCAACATCGAGGACATCGTCCCCGCTCATGTGCGGTCGCTGGATTTCTACCAGCGGATGAAAGCCGCCATAACCCGTGGCGAGCACCTGAACGGCGCGTTTCGCCTGTTGCGCGGCAATGGCCAGGAAGCCTGGCTGCGCTCGATCCTGCAGCCGGTCAAGAACAGCGAGGGGCGCATCCGCTACTTCACCCTGCATTCCAGCGACCTGACCCGCACCATCGAGGCTTCGCGTGAACATGAGAGCCTGATCAAGGCGCTGATGCGCTCCACGGCGGTCATCGAGTTCGACCTCGATGGTAACGTCCTCACCGCCAACGAGCGCTTCCTGGCCACGGTCGGCTATCGCCTGGAGCAGATTCGCGGCAAGCACCATCGCCTGTTCTGCACGCCGGAAGAGGTCCATTCAACCGCTTACCAGGCGTTCTGGGACAGGCTGCGTCGTGGCGAGTACGTGGCTGACCGCTTCAAGCGCATCGATGCCCACGGCCGGGTGGTCTGGTTGGAGGCCTCCTACAACCCGATCTTCGATGCCCACGACGTGCTGTACAAGGTGGTCAAATTCGCCACCGTGATCACCGACCAGGTCAACCAGGAACAGGCGGTGGCCGAAGCGGCGGATGTGGCCTACACCACCTCGTTGGGCACCGATGCCAGCGCGCGCAAGGCTACCGAGGTGGTCACCCAGAGTGTCAGCGTGATGCGCGGCCTGGAAGCTTCGATGCAAGAGGCGGCCGAGGGTATCCAGGCGCTGGACACGCAGTCGCGGGTGATCGGCTCGATCATCAAGACCATCAGTGACATTGCCGGGCAGACCAACCTGTTGGCGCTCAACGCGGCCATCGAGGCCGCCCGTGCGGGGGAGCAGGGGCGCGGGTTTGCCGTGGTTGCCGACGAAGTCCGGCAACTGGCCTCGCGTACCAGCAGCGCCACCGAGGAAATCGCACGGGTGGTGCAGCAGAACGAGCAGTTGGCGCAAGCGGCGGTGACGATCATCGACACCAGCAAGCGCCAGGCCGAACAGGGGCTGGCGCTGGCCGATCAGACGGGCAGCGTGATTGTCGAGATCCAGGACGGGGCGAAGCGGGTGGTGGATGTGGTGGGGCAGTTTTCCAGCCGGTTGGGGCAGTGAAACCCAAACCAGACGCGCTCTGCTTTTTGTAGGAGCGGCCTTGTGTCGCGATAGGGCCGCAAAACGGCCCCAACAATTTGTGCATTAACGTTGAGATCCTGGGGCCGCGTTGCGGCCCTATCGCGACACAAGGCCGCTCCAGAGATCGCGTAACGCCCAGGGATCAGTCCCGCTCCCGCACCCAGAACAATGTAGCCCCGGCCACCGCCGCCGGCATCATCAGCACGTTCACCCCCGGGATCAGCAACGCCAGGTACGTCACCCCGCCAAAGCCCAGGCTCTGCCAGCGCTTCTGGCGCAGCCAGGCCAGCATGTCCTGCCAGCTCATCTTGTTGTTGTCGGCCGGGTAGTCGATGTACTGGATGGCCATCATCCATACGCCGAAGATCAGCCACAGCGGCGCGGCTACCACGTTGACCACCGGAACCAGTGAGAGGATGAACAGGCCGATGGCCCGTGGCAGGAAGTAGCCCAGCTTGCGCATTTCGCGACTGAGCGTGCGCGGTACCATTGCCACCAGTTCGCCCCAGCTGAACGCCGGGAAGTTGTCTTCGCCACGTACCACCACTTCAACCTTTTCGGCGAGAAAACCGTTGAACGGCGCGGCGATGACGTTGGCGACCAGCGTGAAGGTGAAGAACACCATCAACACCACCAAGGCGACGAACAGCGGCCAGAGGATGTAGGTAAGGAAGCTCAGCCAGCTCGGCAAGCTTGGCATCAGGGCATCCACCCAGAGGCTGAACTGATGGCCGGCGAAGTAGATCAGGCCACCGAACAGCAGCAGGTTGACCGCCAGCGGCAGCAGCACGAACAAGCGCAGGTTGGGGCTGAGCACCAGTTTCAGGCCTTCGCGCAGGTATTGGGGGCCAGAGAGGACAGGGGCTTGCATCAAGGTACTCCGCAGAGAAGGGAAACGCGCTGACCTTACCGAGTTTGGCGTGCCGACGAAAGGCAGCGGGTGGTCGGGAAACCGGCTGTAACAAAAGCATCGACAGTATGATCGCCGATGAAATCGCAGCATAGACGATGCCTATGAGGTGGATTGTCGAAGGATATTTCCTTAATCTTTGCGACCTCGCTACAGTGCGTTCACCTTTCCGCTTTCCGGGCCTGCGCGTTGTAGCCTTCCCCAAGTGCTGCGTGGGTCCTTTTAAATTTTCCAGCTGGCGCCGCCGGTGTATCGAAACCGGCCCGCTCGACAGGAGTTCGACATGTCTGAAGTACGTCATTCGCGCGTCATCATTCTGGGTTCCGGCCCTGCCGGTTACAGCGCTGCGGTGTATGCCGCCCGTGCCAACCTCAAGCCGCTGCTGATCACCGGCATGCAGGCCGGTGGCCAGCTGACCACCACTACCGAAGTCGACAACTGGCCGGGCGACCCGCACGGCTTGACTGGCCCGGCCCTGATGCAGCGTATGCAGGAGCATGCCGAGCGTTTTGAAACCGAGATCGTGTTCGACCACATCAATGCTGTCGACCTGGCCAACAAGCCATTCACCCTGCAGGGTGACAGCGGCAAGTACACCTGCGACGCACTGATCATCGCCACTGGCGGCAGCGCCCGCTACCTGGGCCTGCCGTCGGAAGAAACCTTCATGGGCAAGGGCGTTTCGGCCTGCGCTACCTGCGACGGGTTCTTCTACCGTAACAAGCCGGTCGCTGTGGTGGGCGGTGGCAACACCGCCGTGGAAGAGGCCTTGTACCTGGCCAATATCGCCAGCAAGGTGACCCTGGTGCACCGCCGCGAAACCTTCCGCGCCGAGAAGATCCTGGTCGACAAGCTCAACGCTCGCGTGGCCGAAGGCAAGATCGAGCTCAAGCTCAACGCCACCCTGGACGAAGTACTGGGTGACAACATGGGCGTGACCGGTGCGCGCCTGAAGAACAACGACGGCAGCAGCGATGAAATCAAGGTCGATGGCGTGTTCATCGCCATTGGCCATACCCCGAACACGTCGCTGTTCGAAGGCCAGCTGACCCTCAAGGACGGCTACCTGGTGGTCAACGGCGGCCGTGAAGGCAATGCTACCGCCACCAACGTCGAAGGCGTATTCGCGGCCGGTGACGTGGCCGACCACGTGTACCGTCAGGCGATTACCTCGGCCGGTGCTGGCTGCATGGCAGCGCTGGACGTCGAGCGCTACCTGGACGGGCTGGCCAACGCCTCATTCTGATTTGCCAAGTGCACGGGGGCCACGCGCCCCCAACTGGAAACCGGCTAGCCGCAGCATCTTCAGCGCCTGTGAGTTCGAGCGCCGCCCGCGCGGCGCATCGCGAGCTGCGCGTGCCAGGCGCGCGCGGCCGCCTTGTTCGTACGGCGCCATATTGAGGCATGCGCCAAGGCGTTCGCGCGCAGATCCCACAGGCATAATTGGCCTGAAAAAAACGTAGGAGCGAGCGCAGCTCGCGATGCGCCGCGCGGGCGGCGCTCGATCTCCCAGGCGCTGCATATTTTGTGGCAAACACCTGTCAGCCCTGATGCGATCCCTGTGGGAGCTGGCTTGCCTGCGATCAGCTCACAGGCTCAGCCGCATCGACAGGTCGACCGCCTTCACATCCTTGGTCATCGCCCCGATCGAGATGTAGTCCACGCCCGTTTCGGCAATCACCCGCAGGGTGCTCTCGTTGACCCCGCCGCTGGCCTCCAGCTTGGCCTTGCCGGCCGTGATGCGCACAGCCTCACGCATTTCTTCCAGGTTCAGTTCGTCGAGCATGATGATGTCGGCCCCCGCCGCCAGCGCCTCGCGCAGTTCGCCAAGGCTCTCCACTTCTATTTCCACCGGTTTGCCCGGGGCAATGCGGTGCGCAGCCGCCACGGCCTGAGCCACGCCACCGCTGGCGGCGATGTGGTTCTCCTTGATCAGGAAAGCGTCGTACAGGCCGATGCGGTGGTTGTCGCAGCCGCCACAGGTCACCGCGTACTTTTGCGCCAGGCGCAGGCCAGGCAGGGTTTTGCGGGTGTCCAGCAGGCGCACCTGGGTGCCTTCTACCAGGCTGGCAAGAAAGCGCGCACGGGTGGCGACCCCCGACAGCAGTTGCAGGAAGTTCAGGGCACTGCGCTCACCGCTGAGCAGCGAACGGGCCGGGCCTTCGAGGTGAAACAGGGGCTGGTTGGCGCTGGCACGGTCACCGTCAGTGACTTGCCAGTGCACCGCCACCCGCGGGTCGAGCTGGCGGAATACCGCATCGACCCAGGCAGTGCCGGCGATCACACAGTCCTCGCGGGTGATGATGGTCGCCTTGGCCAGGCGCTCGGCCGGGATCAACTGCGCGGTGATATCGCCACTGCCGATGTCTTCCAACAGCGCACGGCGCACGTTGGCTTCGATTTCAGCGGTCAGGTCGGCAAGGCGTAGGTTCGGCATGGTCGGCTCCACAAGCAAGATGCCCGCGATTATAGGGCAGGGGGCTGGTGTGTACAGCCGCCTTGGCGCCGACCTTTGGTCGGCGCGTGGCGGGCGCCTGCCTGGGGTGAATCCGTGCTGGCAGCGCTGCGGGTTTTTGCCGATAATGGCGACCAGTATTTGGCGTCATAGCTTTGACGATACCTGCTGCGGCAGGCCACACACCCTGCAAGGAGTCCAGGATGCATGAAGAAGGCAAGGTGGTGCCGCTGGCGGCCGCCATCGACCGGGGCCGGCGTGCGCCTCTGCCTTGCCTTCCGGTGTTGCTGCTGCAAGTCCGCGACAAGGCCGCCCTGCAGTTGCGCCTGGGCTTGCAGGCGCTGTTCGACAACGCTGACGACACCCTGTTCGAGATGGCTGACAAAGCCTTCGAGCACGCCGACCAGAACTTGTATTTCGAGGCCATGCGCGACCTGCGCCTGAAGCGCAAAAGCATCGAGCGTGGCTTTCTCGACATCTTCCATGCAACTTTCGCCCGCATCGGCCAGGCGGACCTGTTGCTGCACCTGGCCCAGCCGGGGAACACGTGCGGCAAAGCGCAGGCCGAGCGGGGCGCTGCTGTCGACGGCATGGTGGGGCGCGTGCTGGCACGTCATCGCCCGGCCTTGCAACAGCTGGGGCTGCGCTTGCAGGTGCTGCTCGACCGCCCCATGTACGAGGGCGACAACCCGCTAGGGCCCGCCGCATTATGTGGTTACTTCCTCGATGCCGGGCGTAACCTGGGGGTTTGCCTGCGGGTGAAGCTGGTGTTGCTCACGCTGTTCGAGCGCTATGTGCTCAGTGATGCCGATGTGATCTACGGCGAGGCCAACCAACTGCTGGCCGCCGCCGGCGTGCTGCCCGAACTGCAACCGGTACCGCGCCGGCCTGCCGAGGAGCGGCGCCTGGGCGCGCGACGTTGCCCGCCCATGCCAGGCCAGGATGTGGGCGCGGACGCAGCCGGGCAGGCGTTTTTTGCCTCGTTGCAAACCCTGCTGGCGCCGGTGCGGGGGCAATTTGCCCCACGTTTGCAGGGGGTGGCTGCCGCACAGCCGATCAGCACCGCCGACCTGCTGCGGTTACTGACCCATTTGCAGCATTATGTGCCCGCCACGCACGAGGCAGATGACTTCGAGCTTGGCCAGCAGCTTGAGCAATTGCTGCTGCGGGTCAGCGTGCGCAGTGGCATACGCAGGCGTATCGCGGTCGCCGACGAAGACATGATCAACCTGGTGAACCTGCTGTTCGCGTTCATTCAGCAGGACGACAACCTGCCGGCCAGCCTGCGGGCGCTGATCATCCGGCTGCACATCCCGCTGCTGAAGGTGGCGCTGCTGGACAAGGGGTTGTTCTGCCGGGCTGGCCACCCCGCACGGCGGCTGCTCAACGAAATCGCAGCGGCGGGCATCGGCTGGGAGAGTGGCCGCGAAAATGTGCGCGACAGTCTGCACGTGCGGGTGGCGCTGATCGTGCAGCGCGTGCTCAGTGATTTTGACGAAGATACCCGCGTGTTCGACCACCTGCTGCAAGATTTTCTCGCGTTCAGCCAAGAGGAGCGGCGGCGCAGCGAGCTGCTCGAGCAACGTACCCGCGACGCCGAAGAGGGCCGCGCACGCACCTTGCAGGCCAGGCACCAGGTGCAGCAATTGCTCAACCAGCGCCTGCGCGGCCAGGTGTTGCCCCAGGTGGTGGTGCAGATGCTGGTACAGGCCTGGAGCCAGGTCCTGCTGCTGGCCTGGCTGAAGCACGGCGAGGGTTCCGGGGCGTGGTGCGATGCGGTGCAGACCATGGACACGCTGCTGCTCAGCGTTACCCCGGGCCGTGAGCCGCAAACCCTGTTGCAGCAGGTGCCAGGGCTGCTCAAGGCGTTGCGCGACGGCTTGGCCAGCGTGGCGCAGGACTCGCTCACGACCCGCGCATTCTTCCAGCAGCTTGAGCGGTTGCACCTGTGCGCCTGCGGGGGAGGCCAGTGGCAACCCTTGGACCAGGTGCGGGTGACGCAAGCGATTGTCCTGGCAAGTGCCGAAGAACCAGGCTGCCCGCCGCCAGGGGGCGACAGCGGGCACGCTGCGGCAGTGCGCCAGGCGCAGCGCCTGCGCGTCGGTACCTGGGTCCAGGTGCTGGATGAAGACCCACCGCTGCGCTGCAAGCTGGTAGCACGTGTCGAGAACAGCGACAGGCTGGTGTTCAGCAACCGCACCGGCCTGAAAGTGCGAGAGTGGAGCAGCGCCAGCCTGGCCAGGGCACTGCAGCGCGGCGAAGTGCGGGTGCTGGGGGACGGGCTGTTGTTCGAGCGTGCACTGGAGGCCGTACTTGACGGCCTGCGCCCGTGATCATTCACCTGCACAGGGCGTGAGCCGCAAGGCATACTGTTGTCCTGTTCAAGGCGTTTTCAGGATCTGCCCCATGCAATTGGACCGTGCCACTGGCTGGTTCCACGGAAACGGAATCACCCATTGCCCTTCGCCCAACTTCAATGCTCGGCCGGAGGGCGAAGCGATTTCCCTGCTGGTGATTCACAACATCAGCCTGCCGCCGGCGTGTTTCGGTACCGGCAAGGTTCAGCAATTTTTCCAGAACCGCCTGGACCCCCAGGAACACCCGTACTTTGCCAGCATCAGCCACCTGACCGTGTCCGCCCACCTGTTCATCGAGCGTGATGGCGCGGTGACCCAGTTCGTGTCGCTGTGCGACCGCGCCTGGCACGCAGGTGTTTCGTGTTTCGACGGGCGCGAAGGCTGCAATGACTTCTCCATCGGCATCGAGCTGGAAGGCACTGACGACCTGCCCTATACCGATGCCCAGTACACCGTGCTGGAACAGCTTACGCGGCACATCTGCGGTGCCTGGCCGGCCATCGACCTGGGCCGTATCCAGGGCCATAGCGACATTGCCCCGCAGCGCAAGACCGACCCCGGCCCGGCATTCGACTGGCCGCGCTACCGTGAAGCGCTGCAGCACAATGAGGACAAGGCATGAGTTTTCTGGTGTTGGTACTGGCGCTGTGGGTCGAGAAGTTCTCGGCCCTGCGCCATCAGGTGCAACGTGACGGTTTTTTCCTTGGTGAGCTGGTGCGCCTGGAACGCAGCGGCAAGGTCCACCCGTGGTGGACGCTGACGCTTCTGGTGCTGGCACCGGTCGCCCTGCTGGTCTTGCTGTTGCACGTACTGGAGCCCGTGGCCTATGGCCTGCTGGCGCTGCCGGTGCATCTGCTGGTGTTGGTCTACAGCTTGGGCCGCGGTGACGCCAAGGCGTCGCTTGGCCCGTTCCGTGACGCCTGGCGCCGGGGCGATGACCAGGCTGCCTTGCACGTGGCAGAGCGCGACCTTGGCCTGGCGGCCGATGAGCCGCACACGTTGTTGGTGCGGGTGCAGGGCCACTTGCTGTGGCAGGTGTACCAGGGCTTCTTCGCCGTGATCTTCTGGTATTTCGTGCTGGGGCCGGGGGCAGCGTTGGCTTATCGGTTACTGGCGCTGTGCGCTGGGCACAGCGGGCAAGCGGTGCTGAAGGCGCGCGCCGAGCAGTTGCGGCACATCATGGACTGGCTGCCGGTGCGCGTGCTGGCGTTGAGCTTTGCCTTGGTGGGCAATTTCCTGGCGGTGACGCGGGTGATGCTGCACGAGGTGCTCAACTGGCACATCAGCGCCGCACACCTGGTGGCCCGGGTCGGGCGCGTTGCCGACGACATTCCCGACGATGAAGACAGCCAGCGTGGGTTGGGGCGCCTGGACAGCCTGTGGGAGCTGCTGCTGCGCTGCGCGGTGTTGTGGTATGCCGCGTTTGCGCTGTGGACGGTGCTGGCCTGAAATCAGGCGGGGGCAGCGCGGCTACCAGCCGAACAGCTCACACGCGTTGCGGGTACTCGCTGCAGCCAGCTCGCCGGCCTCGACCCCCATCACTTGCGCCAGCGCACCGGCTATCTCGGGCAAATGCTCCGGGCTGTTCCTCACCCCTGGGAACATGGCCGGCGCCATGTCTGGCGCATCGGTCTCCAGCACCACGCTGTCCAGCGGCAGGCGCGCCAGGGTCTTGCGCAGCCGCAATGCCTGCGGCCAGGTCGCTGCACCGCCCAGCCCCAGCCGAAAGCCCAGCTTGATGTACTCGCGGGCCTCTTCATAACTGCCGGCAAAGGCATGCACCACCCCCGCCCGTGCCGGTTTGTAGCGCTTGAGCGTGGCAATTACCTGGGCATGGCTGCGGCGCACGTGCAACAGCGCCGGCAGCTGGAAATCACACGCCATCTGCAGTTGTGCTTCGAACAACGCCTGTTGGCGGGCCTTGTCCAGGTGTTCGAGGTAATAGTCCAGGCCAAATTCGCCCACTGCACACAGCCGTGGGTCACCGCGCAGGCGCTGCAGCCACTCGCGCAATTGCTGCAAGTGCTCGGGCCGATGCTGCTCCAGGTAGACCGGGTGCAGGCCCAGCGCGGCGTACAGGCCTGGTTCGGCGCCGGCCAGCGCCCACACCCGCTGGAAGTTCGCCTGGTACACCCCGAGCACGACCATTCGCTCCACACCGCGGGCCGCCGCGTTGGCCAGCAGGCGCGCGCGGTCGGCGTCGAAGTCGGGGAAGTCCAAGTGGGTGTGGGTGTCGATCAGGCGCATGTTCAGCCTGCGGCGATACGTTGTTTGAACGTACGGCCTATGGCATGCACGCCAGGTTCGTAGCGCTTTTCCTCGATGGCGGCCAGCGCCAGTTCCAGCGCAGTGGCGGCGATCAGGCCGTGCTGCTGGGCCATGGCATTGACCGGCAGTGGCAGGAAGTCCAGCAACTGGTTGTCGCCAAACGTGCCCAACTGCAGCTGCCGGGAGCCGGCGGGGCGCGCCTGCAGTGTGTCGAATACCCCTTGCAGCAGCACATACGAGGTGGTCACCAGGGCATCGGGCAGGCCCCCCAGGTCGTCGATCAGTTGCTGCATCAGGCGCTGGCCGCATGCCCGGCTGAAGGCTTCGCCCTGGTAGCGGCGCACGTCACCGGCATAGCTTTGCAGCGCTTCATCGAAACCACCTGCACGGGCCTGGCTGACCGACAGCTCCGGGCGGGCGCCGAGCAAGGCAATGCTGCGTGGCGCGGCGCGCAGCAGGCTGGCGGCCAGCTGGCGGCTGGCGTCGCGGTCGTCGCTGATCACCGAACAGAAATGCGCTGGGTTCAGGCGGCGGTCGATGGCGATCACCGGCAGGCCTTTGTTCTGCAGTTCGCGGTAGCTGTCATCTTCGGCTGGCAGGCAACTGGCAACGAACAGCGCATCGCAACGACGGGCGCGGAACAGTTGCTGCAACTGGCGTTCGCTTTCGGGTTGGTCATCGCTGCTGGCGATCAGCAACTGGTAGCCGCGGGCGCGGGCGCCCTGTTCCAGTTGCTTGGCAATGCGCGCGTAGCTGGGGTTCTCCAGATCCGGGAGAATGAACCCCAGGGTACGGGTATGCCGGCTGCGCAGGCCAGCAGCCTGTGGGTTGGGGGTGAAGCCGTGGGCCTCGACCACCGCGCGCACCCTGTCGACAGTGCTGCTGCTGATGCGTTGCTGTTCAGCCTTGCCATTGATGACGTAGCTGGCGGTGGTCACGGACACACCGGCCAGACGGGCGATATCGCTGAGTTTCACCGAATTTTCCTTGTTGTTACCGGGGCTGGCGGGCAGGCCGGGCCGGCTAGTTTGACCGCCTACCGGCCATCCGCGCAGACGACTATTGTCGCAATTGTCCGACAAGATGGGGCTTTTTCCTTGGCAGATTATCGAGTAACGTGGCCGCCTGGTCAGATTAAACGTTTCAGCTGCCGATTTTCTGCCTCGGCCGAGAAAGCTGCAAGCGTTAGGCTGGCAGCCCCAAGCTGCAAATTTCAACTTGCAAGCTATAAGAAAAAGCGTGTCGGTGCACTGTCCGCTTTCGCTTGCAACGCGCAGCTCGAGGCCTGCAGCCCGCCGCTGGCCGTTACGTGAATTTCACAACAATACTCCAGTACCCCAACGGGAACTGCATAAGGAGAAGGTCATGCTCGAGCTCGCCAAGGAGCAGATAGCCATGGGTCAGACGGCAGCCGACAAGGCTGAGGCCTTGCGCCTGCTGGCCGACCGGCTGGTTACCGATGGCTTGGTTGCCGACGGGTACTTGCAAGGGCTGCAAGCCCGTGAGGCGCAAGGCTCTACCTTCCTTGGCCAGGGCATCGCCATTCCCCATGGTACGCCGCAAACCCGTGACCTGGTGTATGCCACCGGCGTACGCCTGTTGCAGTTCCCTGAAGGGGTGGACTGGGGTGATGGGCAGATGGTCTACCTGGCCATCGGCATCGCTGCGCGTTCCGATGAACACCTGCGCCTGCTGCAACTGCTGACCCGTGCGCTGGGCGAAACCGACCTGGCCGAAGCGCTGCGCCGCGCCAGCTCCGCCGAGGCGTTGCTCAAGCTGCTGCAAGGCGCGCCGCAAGCGCTGGCCCTGGATGCGCAACTGGTCGGCCTGAACCTGCCAGCCGAAGACTTCGACGAACTGGCCTGGCGTGGGGCCCGGCTGTTGCAGCGCGCCGACTGCGTCGACAGCGGTTTTGCCGCCGTACTGCAGCAGGCCGAGCCGCTGCCGCTGGGCGAAGGCCTGTGGTGGCTGCACAGCGAGCGCCAGGTGCGCCAGCCAGGCCTGGCCTTCGTCACCCCGCAACAGCCGCTGCGCTACCGTGACCAGCCGCTCAATGGCCTGTTTTGCCTGGCCAGCCTCGGCGCGGCCCACCAGGCCTTGCTGGAGCGGCTGTGCGAAGTGCTGATCGAAGGCCGCGGGCAGACGCTCTACCAGGCCACCAGTAGCCGTGCGGTGCTGGAGGTTCTGGGAGGCGAGGCGCCGCCAGACTGGCCCTGCGCCCGCGTGGTGCTGGCCAACCCGCATGGGCTGCATGCCCGCCCGGCCAAGGTGCTGGCGCAACTGGCCAAAGGCTTTGAAGGGGACATCCGCGTGCGCCTGGCCGACAGCGCCCAGCCAGCGGTGTCGGTGAAGAGCCTGAGCAAGCTGCTCAGCCTGGGCGCCCGCCGTGGCCAGGTGCTGGAATTGCTCGCCGAACCCGCGGTTGCCGCCGATGCCTTGCCAGCGCTGCTGGCCGCCATCGAGCAGGGTCTGGGCGAGGAAGTCGAGCCGCTGCCACAGGGCACCAGCGCTGAACCGGAGGCCGCGCCCGAGGTGGTACAAGAGCCACCGGCCGGGAGCCGCATTCAAGGCGTGGGCGCCGCCCCAGGCATCGCCAGCGGCCCCGCGCACGTGTGTGTCGAGCGCGAGTTCGACTACCCCCTGCGTGGCGAGTCGTGCACGCAGGAGCGGCAGAAGCTGCGCGACGCCCTGGCGGTCGTGAGCAGTGAACTGCAGGCGCTGGTGCAGCGCAGCGACAAAGCCATTGGCGAGATTTTCGTCACCCACCAGGAGATGCTTGCCGACCCCGCCCTGACCGACGATGTCGAACAGCGCCTGGCCCAAGGCGAGAGCGCCGCCGCCGCGTGGATGGCGGTGATCGAGGCCGCGGCCCGCCAGCAGGAGGCCTTGCATGATGCCTTGCTGGCCGAGCGCGCCGCCGACCTGCGTGACGTGGGCCGTCGCGTGCTGGCGCAGTTGTGCGGGGTGCAGGCGCAAGTGGAACCCGAGCAGCCCTACGTGCTGGTCATGACCGAAGTGGGCCCCTCCGATGTCGCCCGGCTGGACCCGAGCCGGGTGGCCGGTATCGTCACCGCCCAGGGCGGCGCGACCGCGCACAGCGCCATCGTCGCTCGGGCCCTGGGTATCCCCGCGGTGGTTGGCGCAGGGGCCGCGATACTGCTGCTGCAAAGCGGTACACCGCTGCTGCTCGATGGCCAGCGCGGTACGGTCAGCGTGGCGCCGCCGGCCGATGAGCTGCAACGCGCGCTGGCCGAGCGCGACCAGCGCGAGCAGCGTTTGCAGGCTGCCTGGGCCAGCCGTTTCGAGCCCGCGGTTACCCGTGATGGGCATGCAGTCGAGGTGTTTGCCAACATCGGCGAAAGCACTGGCATCGCCAAGGTGGTGGACCAAGGTGCCGAGGGCGTGGGCCTGCTGCGCACCGAGCTGATTTTCATGGCGCACCCTCAAGCGCCGGACGTGGCCACCCAGGAGGCCGAGTACCGCCGTGTGCTCGATGGCCTGGACGGGCGGCCGCTGGTAGTGCGTACCCTGGATGTCGGCGGTGACAAACCGTTGCCGTACTGGCCGATTGCAGCCGAAGAAAACCCGTTCCTTGGCGTGCGCGGCGTGCGCTTGACCCTGCAGCGCCCGCACCTCATGGAAGACCAGTTGCGTGCGTTGCTGCGGGCCGCCGACCAGCGGCCGCTGCGTATCATGTTCCCCATGGTCGGCCAGGTGCACGAATGGCGTGAGGCGCGGGCCATGGTCGAGCGTTTGCGTGCCGAAATCCCGGTCGCCGACCTGCAACTGGGCATCATGGTCGAGGTCCCCTCGGCAGCCCTGCTGGCGCCACAGCTGGCCCGCGAAGTGGACTTTTTCAGCATCGGCACCAACGACCTGACGCAGTACACCCTGGCCATCGATCGTGGCCACCCGAGCCTCTCGGCCCAGGCCGACGGCCTGCACCCGGCGGTGCTCAGCCTGATCGACATGACGGTGCGTGCCGCCCATGCCCATGGCAAATGGGTAGGTGTGTGCGGTGAGCTGGCGGCCGACCCGCAAGCGGTCGCCGTGTTGCTGGGCCTGGACGTGGATGAACTCAGCGTCGCCGCGCGCAGCATTGCCGAAGTCAAGGCCCTGGTCCGCCAGGCCGATCACCAGACGGCCCGCGCCCTGGCGCGCGAGGCCCTGCAACAGGACAGCGCGGCAGCGGTACGCGCGCTGGTGGAGCGTTACTGAATGGCCAAGATCCTCACCCTTACCCTGAACCCGGCGCTGGATATCACCATCGGCCTGGGCACCTTGCGCCCAGGGCAAGTCAACCGCAGCCAGGCGCAGCACAGCCACGCCGCCGGCAAGGGGCTGAATGTCGCCCAGGTGCTGGCCGACCTGGGGCACAGCGTAACCGTGGGCGGCTTCCTCGGGGGTGACAACCTGCAACCGTTCGAGGCGCTGATCGAAACCCGCGGCTTCGCCGACTGTTTTGTCCGCGTGTCGGGTGAAACCCGCAGCAACATAAAGCTGGTCGAAGCCGATGGCCGCGTGACCGACATCAACGGCCAAGGCCCGCAGGTGGACCAGGCGGCGCGCGATGCCTTGCTCAGCCGCCTGGCCCAGGTCGCGCCAGGCCACGATGCGGTGGTGGTGGCCGGCAGCCTGCCGCGTGGGGTCAGCGCCGAGTGGTTCCAACAATTGCTCGAACAGCTCAAGGCCCAAGGCCTCAAGGTGGCCCTGGACAGCAGCGGTGAAGCTTTGCGGGCCGGTTTGCAAAGCGCGCCGTGGCTGGTCAAGCCCAACACCGAAGAGCTGGGCGAAGTGCTCGGCGAGGCTGTGGTTACCCAGGCGCAGCAAGGCGCCGCTGCCGAGCGCCTGTTGGCCAGCGGCATCGAACACGTGGTGGTATCGGCGGGTGAGGAGGGGGTCAGCTGGTACATGCGCGACCGCGTGCTGCACGCAGTCCCGCCCACGGTGCGGGTCGCCAGCACGGTAGGGGCAGGGGATTCCCTGGTCGCCGGCATGGTGCATGGCCTGCTGCAGGGCGAAGCGCCCGCGCAGACCTTGTCCCGGGCCACCGCCATCGCCGCCCAGGCCGTCACCCAGGTAGGCTTCGGCATCTGCGACCGTGAGCAACTGGCTCGGCTGCAGGCGGCCGTGCAACTGACAGAACAACAAGAGGGTTGCCGATGAACATTGCCATTGTCACCGCCTGCCCTAATGGCCAGGTGTCGAGTTTGCTGAGTGCCCGCTTGCTGTCTGCCGCAGCCCAGCGGCGCGGTTGGAGCACCAGTGTCGAGGTGCAGGATGCCGAACACCCCGAGCGGCAACTGAGCGCGACGCAAATCGCCGAGGCCGACTGGGTGCTGGTGGTCAGCACCGGCCCGGTTGACCTGTCCCGCTTCGTCGGCAAGCGCCTGTTCCAGAGCACGCCGTCGCAGGCCCTGGCTGACCGCGAAGGTTTCCTCGATGAGGCGGCGGCCAACGCCCGCTTGCTGACGGATGTGCCAGGCAAACCGGCGCTGGAAGAGCGTTCTGCCGGCGTTAAGATTGTTGCAGTCACAGCCTGCCCGACCGGTGTGGCTCACACCTTCATGGCCGCGGAGGCTTTGCAGCAGGCAGCGCAACAAGTGGGCTACCAGCTCACCGTGGAAACCCAGGGCTCGGTCGGCGCACGCAACCCGTTGTCTGCCGAAGCCATCGCCCAGGCCGATGTGGTGCTGCTGGCCGCCGACATCGAGGTGCCCACCGCCCGCTTCGCCGGCAAACGTATTTACCGCTGTGGTACCGGGGTCGCCCTCAAGCAGGCGCGGGCCACGCTGGACAAGGCCTTGGCCGAAGGCAAGGTGGAAAACAGCGCCGATGCCGCGGCGGCCGCGCCCGCCAAGGGTGAAAAGACCGGGGTGTACAAGCACCTGCTGACTGGCGTGTCGTTCATGCTGCCGATGGTGGTGGCGGGCGGCCTGCTGATCGCGCTGTCATTCGTGTTCGGCATCGAGGCCTACAAGGAGCCCGGCACCTTGCCGGCGGCGCTGATGCAGATTGGTGGCGAAGCGGCCTTCAAACTGATGGTGCCACTGCTGGCGGGCTATATTGCCTGGTCTATCGCCGACCGCCCCGGGTTGGCGCCGGGCATGATCGGTGGCCTGCTGGCGAGCACCCTGGGTGCCGGCTTCATTGGCGGCATCGTGGCCGGTTTCCTGGCGGGCTACAGCGCCAAGGCCATCGCCCGCTGGGCTCGTTTGCCCAGCAGCCTGGAGGCGCTCAAGCCGATCCTGATCATCCCGTTGCTGGCGAGCCTGTTCACCGGCCTGGTGATGATCTACGTGGTCGGCCAGCCGGTTGCAGCCATGCTGGAAGGCCTTACCCGCTTCCTGGACAGCATGGGCACCACCAACGCCATTCTGCTGGGGCTTTTGCTGGGCGGCATGATGTGTGTCGACCTTGGCGGGCCGATCAACAAGGCCGCCTATGCGTTCTCGGTGGGGCTGCTGGCCTCGTCGAGCTACGCCCCCATGGCCGCTACCATGGCGGCGGGCATGGTGCCGCCCATCGGCCTGGGTATCGCCACCTTCATCGCCCGGCGCAAGTTCGCGCAAAGCGAGCGCGAGGCCGGTAAGGCGGCCCTGGCGTTGGGGCTGTGCTTCATCTCGGAAGGGGCGATCCCGTTTGCTGCCAAAGACCCGCTGCGGGTTATTCCGGCCAGTGTCGCCGGTGGTGCGTTGACCGGGGCATTGTCGATGTACTTCGGCTGCAAGCTGATGGCCCCGCATGGCGGCTTGTTCGTGCTGCTGATCCCTAATGCGATCAACCACGCGCTGCTGTACCTGTTGGCGATCGTCGCGGGCAGTTTGCTCACGGCGGTGGTCTATGCCGTGATCAAGAAGAGTGAGCGGGTAGAGCTGGCTGTGGCGCCCGTTAAAGGCTAGCGGTTTGTATAGGCAGTACTGGCCTCTTCGCGGGTAAGCCCGCTCCTACAGGCATTTCGCAGGCTTGCAGATTGCGCGGGCCACCTGAGGGAGCGGGTTCACCCGTGCTTCTGCCGCAATGGCTTTAGCAGATCACCCAGGCCGTTATGGTCGATCTCATGCATCAACGCCAGCAACCCCCCCAGTTCCCCCGTAGGGAAACCCTTGCGTGCGAACCAGGCCAGGTAGTCTCCCGGCAGGTCGGCAATGCATCGCCCCTGGTATTTGCCGAAGGGCATCGTGCGGGTCACCAACAGTTCCAGGGTTTCGGGTTTCATCAGAAGAGACCGGGTTGTGACGAAGCGCTGACCATACTGCAATCTGCACGAGCCCCCAAGCGGTAATCATGCAGAACACCGGTATCCGGCTTTTCTGCGTCTGATGTAAGTCATTGATATTGAAGGACATACAAGATAATTCCAGGTTGGCATGAACACTGCTCCTATCCAGATGACTATCACCTGCCAAGGAGCTTTACCATGAGCAACCCGAACAAAGACGTGATCGATGTACTGAACGACCTGATCGAGTACAGCAAGGACGGCGAGAAAGGTTTTCGTGAGTCGGCCGATGATGTCAAGAATCCAGAGCTGAAAGCGTTCTTCGTACAGCGTGCTGGAGAATGTGCCAATGCGGCTGCTGAGCTGCAGAGCGAGGTTCGCCGCCTGGGTGGCGATCCGGAAACCTCCACCAGCATTAGCGGCGACCTTCATCGCGGCTGGGTCAGCCTGAAATCGATGGTTACCGGTAAAGACGAAGAGTCCGTGCTCAATGAGGTCGAGCGTGGCGAGGACCATGCGCTCAAGGCATACAAGGAAGCCCGCGAGAAGCTGGTTAAACTGGGCCGTATTGCTTCCGACAATTCCTATGCCCTGGTGGAAAAACAGCTGCAAGGCGTGCAGCGCAACCACGACCAGGTGAAGGCACTGCGCAACGCTGCCCGCGCTCGCTCTTAAGCCTCTGGCCCTTCTACCCGGTTACGGCCTTTGGCCTTGGCCCGGTAGAGGGCCTCGTCCGCAGCACCCAGCAACCTGGCAAGGTCGTACTGGGTGCCGGACAACCCGATGCCGATGCTGACCGTGACCCCACGGGCATCATCGGCAAACGGTGCCAGCCCCTCTACGCTCAGGCGGATGCGTTCAGCCATCAGTTGAGCACCTGCCAGGTCGGTTTCCGGCAGTACTACCTGAAATTCCTCCCCACCATAGCGCGCAGCCAGGTCTGCAGGGCGCCTCAGGCATGCCTCGATTGCCTTGGCCACCTCGCGCAGGGCATGGTCGCCACCGGCATGACCATGGCGCTGGTTGAATGCCTTGAAATGGTCGACATCCACCATCAGCAACGCCAACGGCGTGTGATTGCGCTGCGCCCGCGCCCACTCCTGCCGCAATACCTGGTCCAGCCGCCGGCGGTTTGCCAGGCCGGTGAGGCTGTCGGTAGCTGCCAGTGTCGCCAAGCCCTGTTCGGCTTCGTGGCGGCGGCGCAATTCCCGGCCCAGCAGCAAGGTGAGCCAGAGGATGCCGATGCACAATACGCCCGTGGCGACACTGACCACCGTGGCGGTACGGCGCCACGACTGGAACACCTCGTCAGCTGAATGCTGCACCAGCACGATCAGCGGTAACTGCGCTACCCGGGCGAAGGTGAACATGCGTGGCTGGCCGTTACTGGTCGCGGGGGCGGTGAAACTCCCGTGCTGCTCGCGGAGAATGCGTTTGAAATTCGGCCGAGTGGCAAAATTGGTACCGATCCCAAGCGTTTCCGGGCGCGAGGTTTGCCGGGCGAGCAATTGCCCATCCGTGTTCAGCAGGCTGATGCTGCTGTCGTCGCCGATGTCCAGGCGCCGGAACAGGTCGTTGAAGTACGACAGGCGCAGCGCCCCGGCGGCGACCCCGGCAAACTCGCCTTGCGGCCCGGAAATACGCCGGCTGAAGCTGATGCACCAGTCCAGGTCACCCAGTTTGGCCTTGAATGGCGGGCCCACCAGCAGCCCCAGGTGAGCATTGCGCTGGTGCGCCCTGAAGACCCCGGTATCGCCAAAGTTGGCCTGGCGCGGCACGCTGCTGGTGGAGTCACCGACCACGTTGCCTTGCTTGTCCAGCCAAAGCACGTCACCGCGTTGGCGGTCGACGAACGCCTCATTGAACAGCAGACGCTGGCGCAACGGGCCGGGAATTTCCGGAAGCTCCTTGCGCCCAACGGCCCAGATCAACCCTTTGAGCGATTGGTCGTACAGCTCGGCATTGCGCAGGATGTCGCTTTCGATCAGTTGCACGATGTTGTTGGCTGAACGCACGGCCGACTGCTCGACGCTGTCCCGCTCGCGGGCCAGCAGGTAGCTGACGATCGCCACGATAGCGAGCACGGCAAGGCAACTGCCCAAATTGAGGATCAGCTCGGGGTGCGACCTGTAAAATGCTCGAGGCGGGGATTGGGTGGGCATGGTCGCTACTGCAGGGGCAGGGCCATTCGCGGCGGCGGTATTCTAGGGAAGCATGGATTGTCGGACAAGATTTGTCCGACGGAATCACGCTGTACTGCATGTTGGATTTACGCTGAACCCTGTGGGAGCGGGCGGGCCCGCGAAGCAAGTGTTGCGGTGTATGGCACCGGCTTCACCGGTGTTCGCGGGCATGCCCGCTCCCACAGGGATCGCCTCAGGGCTGACAGGTGATTGCCACAAGGTATGGCAGCGCCTGTTAGAGCGAGCGCCGCCCGCGCGGCGCAATCGCGAGCTGCGCTCGCTCCTACGTTTGTTTCGGGCCAATTATTCCTGTGGGATTTGCGCGCGAACGCCTTGGTGCATGCCTCAATATCGCGCCGTACAAACAAGGCGGCCGCGCGCGCCTGTCACAGGCGTTACTGGCCCGAAACAAACGTAGGAGCGAGCGCAGCTCGCGATTGCGCCGCGCGGGCGGCGCTCGATCTCACAGGCGCTGAAGATGCTCCGGCTACCCTTGCCAGGAACCATAGAATCTCCCACAGGCGTTCAGGTGTGCTGCCTGCCAACGAGGGTCAGAACACGTTCACGGGGTAATCGACGATCACCCGCAGTTCATCGTTGTCGCTGTTGCTGTCGATCGAGGCATAGCCCTGGCTGCCACGGTGGGTGGCATAGCGCACCAGCACCGACAGGTCCTTCAGGTCACCCTCCTGGAACACGTACTTCAGGTCCAGGTCGCGTTCCCAATGCATGGCGTTCTTGCCATCGGCACGGTAGTAGTCGTAATGGGTGGTGTCCTGGGTGGCCTTGGTCAGGTCTGCTTCGCCGCGCGAATAGGACAGCGAGCTGGTCAGGCCAGGTACGCCGACACCTGCGAAGTCATAGTTGTACTGCAGCTTCCACGACCGCTCGTTGGGGGCGTTGAAGTCCGAGTACATGCGCGAGTTGTCCAGGTACACGCTGTCGCCCAGGTTGATGTAGTCGAACGGGGTGTTGCCATTGACCCGCTGGTAGGCGGCGGTGACGCTGTGGTACCCGGCGTTGACGGTGAAGTGCACGCTGTAGGTGTTGTTGTCGATCTTGCCCAGCAGGGCCTGGCCGGTGTCCTGGGTGTGATAGAAGTGCACACCGGGGTTCAGGCTGACCAGATCGCTGACCACGTAGGTGTAGTCGAAATCAGCGTAGTACTGGTTCCAGATGTCCTTCAGTTCGGCGGCGTACAGGTTGGCGGTGATGTTCGGCGTACCGCTCCAGGAGGCACCAGCCCAGTTCAGGTGCTTGCTCTTGTCGTGTTCGTCGAGCGAGCCGTAGTAGGTGTCGATGCGGCGGTGGCCACTCTGGTTGTACGGGTGGGTGAAGCTCACCTGGCCGCCTTCGAGCAGCAAACCGTCGACGCTGGTGTTGGTCAGGCTCACACCGCGGAAGGTTTGCGGCAGCATGCGGGTTTCGCCGCCGGCAATCACCGGGTTGGTGAGGAACAGGTCACCGGCCTTCAGTTCTGTGTCGAAGGCTTTGAGCTTGACTGCAGCGCCAGCGGTGGAAAACGAATGCGGCGCAGCACCCAGTTCGCCGTCGTCCTTGATGTGCGCTGGCAGGATGCTGGTGCCGGCATGGCCGCCGCCACCGTCGAGCTTCAGGCCCAGCATGGCATGGGCGTCCAGGCCAAAACCGACCGTGCCTGGGGTGTAGCCCGACTCGAACCGCGCTACTGCGCCCTGGCCCCACTCGCGGGTATCGCGCACGCCGGCGTTGTGGTTGTCGCGGTTGAAGTAGGCATTGCGCAAATGCAGATTGAAGGACGACCCTTCGATGAAGCCCTCAGCCTTGTCTTCATCTGCCTGGGCGGCGCAAGGGATCGTTGCAGTCAATGCAATGAAAAACGGGGTGAAACGAAACGCGGAAGGCACCGGTAGAAGCTCCTTTGGTCTGACGGTGGGGCAGTTTTTATTTTGAATGTGCGTCTTTCTTATGGGTAAACGTTACAGCCGGGCTGAGAGTTACGGGCACATAAAAAAAAGCCGCTGATGGGCAGCGGCTTTAAAAGGCTAACATATCGGCACAGGCTGTGCCCATGGCGTAGCCAAGGGAAAGTGGAAGCAACAACAGCGCCTGATCAGCTGTCGGCTTTGGCATCGACAGAGGCCTTGGAAGCTGTCTGTTCAGCATCTTTCATCACGTCGGCCTTGTGTGCGGCAACGCTTTCGCGGGCCTCCTGGTGCACGGCGGCGAGTTCGCTGTTACGGTTGACGAACGCCGGCGATTCTTCGGCCATGGCCAGGGGCGACAACAACAGGGACGACAGGACGAAAACGCTGGCAATACCCATACTGTTGGACATTTGAAACTACCTTCTTGCTGTGCAAGTGCTAATGAGGACGGGCTAAAGTTAGTCCTTTCATTGCACTTGATACAGAGCGAAGTGCGATAAGCACTGTTGCGCAAAAGGTAACGATCTACGCAAAAAGCAATAGGGCTTTCGTCTGCAAGCCGCAGGCTAGACGCGGCCGCTCCTACAGGTCGGGAGCTGGATACCGAATGTATTCGCCCCGGCTTCACTGCGCACGAATACGTCCCCGCCATGCATCAGCGCAATTGCCTTGACGATGGCCAGGCCCAAGCCATGATTACCGCCCCCGCTGTTGCTGCGCGCCGCATCCACCCGGTAGAAACGCTCGAACAGCAGCGGCAGGTGCTCGTCGGCAATTGCCGGCCCCGGGTTGCTCACGGCAATGCTGACTTGCTGCGGCCCGGGGACGATCCTTACCTGGATCACCTGGTGCGGCGCCGTATGCTGCACGGCATTGTTCAGCAGGTTGATCAACGCCCGGCGCAATTGGGCTTTTTCGATGGGAACCTGGGCATCGCCACTGACGCTGACGCTGACCTGCGCATCTTCGAGAATGTAGGAGCGGCCTTGTGTCGCGATGGGCTGCATGGCAGCCCCGGCAATTGCCGCCCTGTCACTGAGCCAGGGGCTGCTTCGCACCCCATCGCGACACAAGGCCGCTCCTACAGGTCGGGAGCTGGATACCGAATGTATTCGCCCCGGCTTCACTGCGCACGAACACGTCCCCGCCATGCATCAGCGCAATTGCCTTGACGATGGCCAGGCCCAAGCCATGGTTACCGCCCCCGCTGTTGCTGCGCGCCGCATCCACCCGGTAGAAACGCTCGAACAGCAGCGGCAGGTGCTCGTCGGCAATTGCCGGCCCCGGGTTGCTCACGGCAATGCTGACTTGCTGCGGCCCGGGGACGATCCTTACCTGGATCACCTGGTGCGGCGCCGTATGCTGCACGGCATTGTTCAGCAGGTTGATCAACGCCCGGCGCAATTGGGCTTTTTCGATGGGAACCTGGGCATCGCCACTGACGCTGACGCTGACCTGCGCATCTTCGAGAATGTAGTCAAGGTAGTCGAGGGTGGTCGCCACCTCTTCGGCCAGCGATGCCTGGGTCAGGGCAGTGGCTTTGCTGCCCTGGTCGGCACTGGCCAGGAACAGCATGTCGTTGATGATACTGCGCAGGCGCTCCAGCTCTTCCAGGTTCGATTGCAGCACTTCGAAGTAGTGCTCGGCGCTGCGCCCGCGGGTCAGCGCCACCTGGGTCTGGCCGATCAGGTTGGTCAGCGGCGAACGCAGCTCGTGGGCAACGTCGGCATTGAACGCTTCCAGCCTTGAATAGGCCTGGCTGACCCGGTCGAGCGCGGCGTTGAAGGCACTGGCGAACTGCGCCAGCTCAGGGGCCAGGGCCTGGGTTTGCAGGCGCCCGTCCAGGCGTGGCGGGGCCAGTGCCTGGGCCTCCCTGGAAAGCGCCAGCAAAGGGCGCAAGCCGATGCGCGCGACCCAGTAGCCCAGCACCGAGGCCAGCAGCACGCCAAGCACCGCCAGCCCGATGATCGCCAGCAGCAGGCTGTGCTGGGCCTGCCAGAAGGTTTCGGTGTCGATGCCGATCATGAACCGCAGTGGCGGGCGCTGGCCTAGCGCCGGCAGCTCGCTGACCAGCACTTTGTACGGGTAGGGGTGGTCCGGCAGGCGCAGGTCGCGCATGCCCGGCGCGCCCTCGGCGAACTGGCGCACCCGCGCGCTGGGCTGGCCATATTCATAGGCGGGGTCGCTACCGACCACCCAGAAACGGATGCGCTTGTCTTCCTCGCTCAGCAGGTTCAGCTTGTTGATGATCTTGGCCCAGTGCTCGGGCGTGCCGTAGCGGTTGAGTGTGGATTCGAGCACGTTGAAGCGCGCCTCCAGCTCGGCTTGCGGCAGCAGATCGAGGCTGCGGTCGACCTGGCGATACAGGGCCGAACCGATCAGCAGGAACACGGCCAACGCCACCAGGATGAACAACGCCGACAAACGCAGCGCAATCGAGTTACCCCGCACGGTTTTCCAGGACATAACCCATGCCTCGAATGGTGTGCAGCAGTTTCTGGTCGAACGGCCCGTCGAGCTTGGCCCGCAGGCGTTTGATCGCGACCTCGACCACGTTGGCGTCGCTGTCGAAATTGATGTCCCAGACCAGTTCGGCAATTGCCGTCTTCGACAGGATTTCCCCCTGCCGGCGGGCCAGCACGCTGAGCAGCGAGAACTCTTTGGCGGTCAGGTCCAGGCGCTGGCCGGCCCGCGTGGCCTTGCGTGCCATCAGGTCGATCCACAGGTCGGCCACCTGAACCTGCAGGGGCTCATGGCTGCTGCTGCGGCGGGTCAGTGCCTGCAGCCGGGCCACCAGTTCCAGAAACGAAAATGGCTTGCCCAGGTAGTCATCGGCGCCTTCGCGCAGGCCACGAATACGGTCTTCGACCCGCTCACGGGCGGTCAGCATGATCACCGGGGTCTGCTTGCGCGCACGCAGGGCGCGGAGCACGCCGTAACCGTCCAGCCCGGGCAGCATCACATCCAGCACAATGACGGCATAGTCGCCCTCCAGGGCCAGGTGCAGGCCATCGATGCCATCGCGCGCCAGGTCCACACTGAAGCCTTGCTCGGTGAGGCCGCGATGCAGGTAGTCGGCGGTTTTTTCTTCGTCTTCGATGATCAGCACACGCATGGTCTTGTCCTAACTGGCACTTGGCGCTGCCGCGTGGGCAGCCTGACGGCGATGGAACAGGCGCTCCAGGGCCAAGTATATGACCGGGGTGGTGAACAGCGTCAGCGCCTGGCTCACCAGCAGGCCGCCGACCACGGCAATGCCCAGTGGCTGGCGCAATTCGGCGCCGGTGCCAAAGCCGAACATCAGCGGTACCGCGCCGAGCAGCGCGGCCAGGGTGGTCATGATGATCGGCCGGAACCGCGTCAGGCAGGCCTGGTGGATCGCCTGTTCCGGGGAAAGGCCCTGCTGGCGCTGGGCTTGGAGGGCAAAGTCGATCAGCAGGATGCCGTTTTTCTTGACGATGCCGATCAGCAGCACGATGCCGATCAGCCCCATGATGCTGAAATCCTGGCCCATGGCCCACAGCAGGATCAACGCGCCAAGGCCCGCCGAGGGCAGGGTGGAGATGATCGTCAGTGGGTGGACAAAACTTTCGTACAACACGCCGAGAATGATGTACACCGCCACCAGTGCCGCCAGGATCAGCCAAGGCTGGCTCGCCAGCGAGCTTTGGAAGGCCTGCGCCGCGCCCTGGAAGTTGCCGCTGATCGAATCGGGCATGCCCAGCTCGCGCTGGGTGCGTTCAAGGATGCTCACCGCATCGCCAAGGGCCACGCCGGGGGCCAGGTTGAACGACAGGTTGGCGGCCGGGAACAGGCCGTCGTGGCTGATCGACAGCGGCCCGGTACTGGGCGGCGCCACATGGGCCACGGCCGCCAGGGGCACCATTTCATTGCTCAGGGGCGAGCGCAGGTAGAAGTAGTTGAGGCTCTCGGCTTTGCCGCGCTGGCGCGCATCCAGTTCCAGAATGACCTTGTACTGGTTGTTGTCGGTCTGGAACTCGCTGATCTGGCGCTGGCCGAAGGCGTCGTACAGTGCCTGGTCGACGTCTGTAGTGGTCAGGCCGAAACGGGCGGCGGCCTGGCGGTCGATGTCGATGCGCGTGACGCTGGCCCCCAGTTGCAGGTCATTGGACAGGTCGCGCAGCGCCGGGTTGTTGCGCAGCCGCTCGGTCAGGCGCTGGGTCCACAGGTTGAGCGCCTCGGCGTCGTTGCTCTTGAGCACGTACTGGTACTGGGTGCGTGAAGGGCCGGAGCTGAGGTTGATGTCCTGGCCGGCGCGCATGTACAGCACGATTCCCGGCACCTGGGCCAGCTTGGGGCGCAGGCGGTCGATCAGTTCGCTGGCCGAGACATCCCGCTCGCCACGGGGCTTGAGGGCAATCCAGAAACGGCCGTTGGCGATGGTCTGGTTGCTGCCGGTAACGCCCACCGAATGCGAGAACGCGCGCACCGCCGGGTCGGCACCGATGATTTTCGCCAGCGCCTGATGTTTCTCGATCATCGACGGGTACGACACATCCGCGGCCGCCTCGCTGGTGCCAAGGATGAAGCCGGTGTCCTGCAGCGGGAAAAAGCCCTTGGGGATAGCCACGTAGCCCACGACCGCCAGCGCCAGGGTCACTGCGAACACGCCCAGCGTCACGCGCTGGTGGGCGAGGGCACGGTTCAGGCCCCGCTCGTACCAGTTGACCAGGCGTTCGCCGAAACCGCCCTGGTGCCCGCCAGGTGGGCGGTGCATGAACAGCGCACACAAGGTCGGCGCCAGGGTCAGCGACACCACCACTGAAATCAGGATGGTGGATGTGGCGGTCAGGGCGAATTCCTTGAACAGCCGGCCAACCACCCCGCCCATGAACAGCAGTGGGATGAACGCTGCGATCAGCGACAGGCTGATCGAGACCACGGTGAAGCCGATTTCCCCTGCACCCTTGAGCGCTGCGGTACGGCTGTCGTCGCCGGCTTCCAGGTGGCGGTGGATGTTCTCCACCACCACGATGGCATCGTCCACCACGAAACCCACGGAAATGACGATGGCCACCAAGGTCAGGTTGTTCAGGCTGAAGCCCAGCACGTACATCAGTGCGCAACTGGCGATCAGCGATACACCCAGTACGCTGGATACCACCAGCGTCGCCGACCACTGGCGCAGGAACAGCGCCATCACCCCGATGACCAGCGCCACGGCGATCATCAAGGTCAGTTCCACCTCATGCAGCGAGGCGCGGATGGTTTGCGTGCGGTCTTGCAGCACCGACACCTCGACCGAGGCCGGCAGCATTTCCTGCAGCTTGGGCAGCGCGGCCATGACCCGGTCCACGGTGTCGACGATATTGGCGCCGGGCTGGCGGAAGATCACCAGGTTCAGCCCCGGCTGGTCGCCGGACCAGGCCTTGACGTAGGCGTTTTCCGCGCCGCTGACGACCGTGGCCACGTCGCGCAGGTACACCGGGCTACCGTTGCGGTACGAGACGATCAGTTGCGCGTAGTCCTCGGGGTGGAACAGCTGGTCGTTGGCGGCCAGGGTCGACACGCTGTGTTCGCCGTACAGGGCGCCCTTGGCCAGGTTCAGGCTGGTTTGCGCAATGGCCTGGCGCAGGTCGGCCAGGGTCAGGCCGATGGCGGCGAGTTTTTCCGGCTGCGCCTGCACGCGGATCGCCGGGCGCAGTTGCCCGGTGATGTTGATCAAGCCGACCCCTTCGATCTGGCTCAACTGCCGAGCCAGCAAGGTTTCGGCGTAGTCGCTGAGGTCGTTGCCGGGCATCTGGCTGGAGCTGACTGTCATCACCAGCACCGGGCTGTCGGCCGGGTTTACCTTGCGCCAGGTGGGCGGGTTGGGCAGGTCTTGCGGCAGGCGCGCAGTAGCGGTGTTGATTGCCGCCTGCACTTCCTGCGCGGCCGTGTCGATGTTCTTGTCGAGGGTGAACTGCAGCACCAGGGTGGTCGAGCCCAGCGCGCTGCTGCTGGTCATCTGGGTCATGCCCGGGATGGCACTGAATTGCACCTCCAGCGGGGTTGCCACCGACGAGGCCATGGTTTCCGGGCTGGCGCCGGGCAGTTGCGCGGTCACCTGAATGGTGGGGAAATCGGCCTCGGGCAAGGGGGCGACCGGCAGCCGTGGGAAGGCGATGGCGCCCAACAGCACCAGGGCGAAGGTCAGCAACAAGGTGGCGATGGGGTGGTCGATGCACCAGGCCGAAACACCGTTGCGCGTGTTCATGGCTGGCTCCGCTGGTCTGCCATGGCCGGCGCTGTAGGCGCAGCGGGGCTGACCTCTACCCGTGAACCGGGCTTGAGCCGCGACTGGCCATCGAGCACCAGGCGCTCACCCGGCTTGACCCCGGCAATGACGTTCAGCTCGCTGTCCTGGTACAGCACCTTGACCGGCACGCTGGTGACCTTGTCGCCGTCCAGGCGGTAGACGAAGTGCCCGTCCACCCCACGTTGCACCACCGGCGGCGGGACCACCCGGGCGTTTTCCTGCACGGCGGTGCGCAGGCGGACGGTGACCAGTTGCCCCGGCCACAGGCGGCCGTCCTTGTTGTCGAATTCGGCTTTGACCCGCACGGTGCCGGTGGTGGCGGAAACCTGGTTGTCGATCAGCGCCAGGTGGCCTTCGCCAAGCAGGCTGCGTTCGCCGTCAGCGTCCATGTACGCCTGCACCAGCGCAGGTGTCGGTGCCGTGAGCAGGCGTTGCAGGGTTGGCAGCATTTGCTGGGGCAGGGCGAACTCGACGGCGATCGGGTCGATCTGAGTCACGCTGAACAAGCCTTGCGTGTCGCTGGTGCGTACCAGGTTGCCCGGGTCGACGTTGCGAATGCCCACCCGGCCAGTCACCGGCGAGCGGATCCGGGTGTACGACAGCTGCACCTGGGCGTTGGCGATGGCTGCCTGGTTGCCTTTGACGGTGGCCTGCAACTGATTGACCAGTGCCTGTTGCTGGTCGAGCTGTTGCCTGGACACGCCGTTATCGCGGCTGAGCAGGCGGTAGCGCCGCAAGTCCACTGCCGCCACCTGGATCTGCGCCTGGCTTTGGCCGAGCAGGGCGCGCGCCTGGTCGAGCTGGGCCTGTATGGCGCGGTCGTCGAGGGTGGCGAGCAAGTCGCCCTGCTTGACCCACTGGCCTTCCTTGACCAGAACCTGGGTCAGTACCCCCTCTACCTGCGGGCGCACCTCGACGCTGTGCAGCGACAGCACCGAACCGATGGCGCTGGCGTAGCGGGGTACGTCCTGTTGGACGACGGTTACCACCCGCACCGGGATGGCCGTTTGCGAGCGGGCGGCGGGGGCAGGCTGGCGCTGGGTGTACCAAGTTCCCGCTGCTACCAGGACGAGCAGTACCAAGGCGGCAAGCAAGGCAGAGCGGAACGGACGTCGCATTGGCGCGGGCACCTTGGCCAGAGGGGAAGGGTGGTCAGTCATTCAATCTTATAGCCGCCGAACCGGGTCGGCAGCGTGACCGCTGGCTGACAGCCGTGTCAGTTTCAGATCACCGGCTGCACGGTCTGCTCCTTCGCGGGTGAACCCGCGCCCACCACCTGCAGGGCTAGAAACCGATAAAGGCGTAATACACCGGGGGCTCGTTGGTGGTGTGCAAACCATGCCCTTGCAAGCCCGCCGCCAGCGTCTCATCCTCCACATGCAAGGTCCACTGTGTACCGTCATCATCCGGCACCTGCGCCAGCGCCCCGGCAAACGCGCCCATGTCCGGCAGGTAGGCGGTAAACCCGTTGCCCTTGAGCGCACTGGTGGTCATGCCCAGTGCCTGGCACACCGCCACCTTGGCGGCAATGTCGTCACGGTCGGCCTGGCGCGAAGCCTGCACCAACGCCTCCAGCCCGGCATCCACCAGTTGCGTGCCGTGAAGCAGCGCAGGCCCCTGCTGCCAGGCTTCTGGCGGGCAGTCCTTGGCCTCTGGGCGCAGGGGGAGGTGCGGGTTGATTTCCACCGGGTAGATGCGGCAAACCAACGGCCGTTGCTCATAGATGCTGCACCGGTCGTTGTCGTCCAGGTTGCGGCAGCGGCCGGGGTTGAACGCGGCAAAGGTCACCGACACCCGCGCCTGGCCATTGCCGCAGGCTACCGGGTACGACCGGCGCAGCACATGCTCACGTTGCTCCACCGGCATGCCCGGGCCATCGGTGACGAAGGCTTCGATCAGCACAACCACCTGACCGCCGTCATGTGCCCAGCGGCCTGCCTCGGCCAGGGTCAGGGGGACATGGTGGCCGCTGCAGCACTTGCCGCATCCGGTGCAGCCAAAACGCAAGGTGGCGGTCACTTGGCTTGCGGGCTCCATTCGCTGACGAAGGCACGCTGCTGTTGGCGGTCGTACAGGCACAGCTCGGTGCCAGTGCGCTGCTGCATGTGCTTCTGCGGGTAGACACCTTCTACCAGCAAGGCACTCATGCCTATCTGGTCATCGAATTCGGCGGGCTTGCCGCGGGCGTGGGCGTCCTTGAACTGGCTGGCCGCCAGGCAGGCTTTGAGCATCTGCTGGCGCTGCGTGTTCCAGGCCTGGCTGCTGGAAGCCTGGGCGATACCGCTGAAAAGGGCGCAGCCGATCAGGATGGAGCTGAGATACTTCATGGCGGGTTCCGGCATATTTTTTGCGAGGGCGCGAATTATGCCCGACTTGCCCCCGGCAGCAAGCCGGGGAGTTTGTCGCTGAATATATCAGTGCTCGGCGAACACCACGGCGCGTGCTGCCACCACCAGACAATCGGTCAGCTCCGGCGAGGAAAACTTGGTGAGGATGGCATTCGCCCCGGCCTGGGTTGCCTTCTCGCTGCTCATGGCGCTGTCCAGCGAGGTGTGCAGCAGCACGTACAGGTGCTGGAAGTCGGGGGTTTCACGCAGGGTTCGGGTGAAGGCGTAGCCATCCATCTCGCTCATTTCGATATCGGAGACGACCACGTTGATCTCCTGTGCAGTGCCTTGCAGTTCCAGCAGCACATTGATCGCGTCCTTGGCGCTGCGCGCGGTGTGGCACTCGATGCCCAGGTTGCGCAGGGTGTGCACCGACTGCTGCAGGGCCACCTGGCTGTCGTCCACCACCAGGATATTGGTGGCGGCCAGCAGGCTGGCATCTTCTGCGCTTACTGAGCCGCGCGCTGGCTCTGGCGCAGGCGGGGCAATGCCGTGGATGACCTTCTCGATATCCAGCACCTGCACCAAGGTGTTGTCGACGCGGGTAACACCGGTGATGAACGAGCGGTTGCCCGAGGCATAGGGCGGCGGTTTGATGTCGGTGCTCAGGCAATGCACGATGCGGCTTACGGCCTGCACGTGCAGGCCCTGGCGCGAACGGCTGATCTCGGTGACGATCAGGCAACCGCCTTGCGGGTCCTCCAGCGGCTGCTCGCCGATGGCACGGGACAGGTCGATGACCGACAACGAATGGCCACGCAAGGTGGCTACGCCTTTCACGTGGGGGTGGGACTCGGGCAGCTTGGTCAGCGGCGGGCAGGGGATGATCTCGCTGACCTTGAGCAGGTTGATTGCCATCAGCTTGCCGCTGCGCAGGGTGAACAGCAGCAGCGACAAGGAGTCCGCGCGGGCTTTTTGCGTGGCCATGGTGACCTTCGGTGGGAAACAGGGGGGATAACCGGTTATCGGCCTGGTCGGGCCGGGCTTTAGGTCTGTATTGCCTGTTCTGGCCCAATCGCCGGCAAGCCGGCTCCCACAGGGATTGCATCAGGGCTGGCAGGTGTTTGTCAGAAGATATGCAGCGCCTGTGAGATCGAGCGCCGCCCGCGCGGCGCATCGCGAGCTGCGCTCGCTCCTACGTTTGTTTCGGGCCAATTATGCCTGTGGGATTTGTGCGCGAACGCCTTGGCGCATGCCTCAATATCGCGCCGTACAAACAAGGCGGTCGCGCGCACCTGGCACAGGGGTTACTGGCCCGAAACAAACGTAGGAGCGAGCGCAGCTCGCGATGCGCCGCGCGGGCGGCGCTCGATCTCCCAGGCGCTGAACATGCTGCGGCTACCCTTGCCAGAAACCATAGAATCTCCCACAGGGATCGCATCAGGGCTGACAGGTGTTTGTCAGAAGATATGCAGCGCCTGTGGGCCCCGGCCAGTTACCGCTCGCGCAGGGCCTCCTTGGCCCGGTTCAGCGGTTTGATCAGGTAATCGAGGATGGTTTTCTCGCCAGTGCGGATATCCACTGTGGCAATCATCCCCGGGACAATCGCGAAGTGCTTGCCGGCCTTGTTCTTCAGGCTGTCCTGCTCGGTACGGATGAACACGCGGTAGTAGTAGATTTCCGGTTTCACCTCGTCTTGCAAGGTATCCGGCGAAATACCCACCACCTTGCCATCCAGCCCGCCATACACCGAATAGTCATAGGCACTGATCTTGACCTTGGCCGCCTGGTCGGGGTGGATGAAGGCAATGTCGCGCGGGGCGATGCGGGTTTCGATCAGCAGGCGCTCGTCCATCGGCACGATTTTCATCACCTGGCCACCGGGCTGTACCACGCCGCCCAGGGTGTTCACCTCGATGTCCTTGACGATGCCGCGCACCGGCGAACGCAGGGTCAGGCGGGTGAGCGAGTCGCTGCGCCCGCGGATCACCTCTGACAGGCTGTCGGCCTCGGCGCTGGCCTTGGCCAGCTCCTCCCGGGCGCGCACCAGGTAGTCGGACCGGGCCTCGTTGGCTTTGAGTTCAAGCTCCGAACGCTGGCGGTTCAGGCGGATGACCTCAACCCGGCTGGAGGCGCCCATTTTCGCCAGGTTTTCGGTGATCTTCAGCTCGCTGCGCACCAGCCGCAGCGAATCCTCGATGCCGGCCAGGGTCTGCTCCAGGCCACGGCGGCGGGTCTGATACAGCGCCGTTTCCGCTTCGATCAGCTCGGGCGAGTCGCGCAGGCTGGCCGGGAAGGTCAGCGGCTTGCCGGTCACCTCGGCTTGCAGCCGGGCCTGGCTGGCTTTGGCGGCGCGGTACTTGGCTTCGCTTTCGCCCACGCTGGAGGCGGTCTTGGTCGGGTCCAACTGGGCCAGTACCTGGCCGCGCTCGACCAGGTCGCCTTCGGCCACGTTCATCTGCGCCACGATCCCCCCTTCGAACGACTGGATCACCTGCTCCCGGGAGCTGGGGATGACCTTGCCGGTACCGGTGGAAACCTCGGTCACCTCGAACCAGGCGGCCCAGGCCAGGAACGCGGCCAGCATCAGCGCGCTGAGGGTGATGAGGCGCCCGGCGCGGAATACGGCCTGGTCGTCCTGCCCGTCCAGGTAGGACGCCGGGAGTTCGTGGTTGCTCATGCCTGCGCTCCTTGCAGTTTGGCCAATGCGGCATCGCGGGTGTCATCGATGACGATGCGCCCACCGTCGAGCACCACGATGCGCTCGACCCGTTGCAGCACGCTCAGGCGGTGGGTAGCGATCACCAGCGTGCGGCCCTGGCAGAAGCGCTCCAGGTTATCCAGCAGTTTGCGCTCGGTCATGTCGTCCAGCGATGCCGTAGGTTCATCCAGCAGCAGCACCTGTGGCTGGCGCACCAACAGGCGCGACAGCACCAGTGCCTGGCGCTGGCCGCCAGACAGGCCCAGGCCGCCTTCGAGGATCAGGTGGTCCATACCCTTGGGCAGGCGGCGGACAAAGTCCAGCGCCCCGGTGGCAGCCAGCGCGGCCACCAGTTCCTGGTCGCTGGCCTGGCCGGCACCGAGGGTCAGGTTTTCCCGCAGGGTGCCGTGGAACAGCCGCGCGTACTGCGGCAGCAAGCCTACGTCGCGGCGCAGGTCAGCAGGGTCGAGGTGGGCCAGGGCGATGCCGTCCAGGCTGACCTCGCCCTGTACCAGGTCCATGGCCCCGCCCAACGCCTGCAGCAGGGTGGACTTGCCCGCGCCGTTGCGGCCGAGCACTGCAATGCGTTCGCCCGGCTGAATATCCAGTTGGCCAATGTTGAGCACCGGGGGGGATTCTTCGCTGTAGCGGAAGTTGGCCTGGCGCAGGCGGTATTCACCGCGGATTGCCGGCAGGTGCACGCGCGCTTCGCCTTCGGGGTGGTCGACCGCCGACTGCATCAGCTTGTCCAGGCCTTGCAGGGCGACCTTGGCCTGCTGCCAGCGGGTCAGCACATGGGTCAGCTGGGCCAGTGGCGCCATCATCCGCGACGACAGCATCGACGCTGCCACCAGGCTACCGGTGGTGAGGTCGCCGGCGATCACCATCGGTGCACCGACCACGATGACCACGGCAAACACGGCACCTTGCACGTTCTGGGTCCAGGTCACCAGGCCGTTGGTGAGCGTGCGCAGGCGCAGGTTGGTATGTGCACAGGCTGCGTTGTACTGGTTCCACTGGCGCTCGAAGCGTGCCTCGGCCTGCAGCGCCTTGATTTCGTCCAGGCCCTGGATGCTTTCCACCAGCATGGCGTTGCGCAGCGCCGACTCGCGCATCGAGGCGTTGGCCAGCCGCGCCAGGCGCCGCTGCGCCAGCAGGCCTGGCAGCAGCATGGCCAGCAGCGCCACCAGCGGGATGAACACCAGCACGCCGCCGATCAGCCAGAACACGAACAAGAACAGCAGGAAGAACGGCAGGTCGGCCAACGCCGTGGCAGTACTGGAGGTGATCAAATCGCGGATCGACTCCAGTTCGCGCAGTTGCGAAATGAACGAGCCGGTGGACTTCGGCCTCACCGAGTTGCGCAGGCGCAAGGCATGGCCATAGACCAGGTCACTCACCCGCAGGTCGGCGCGCTTGCCGAGCAGGTCGGTGACCTTCAGGCGCAGCAGGCGCATGCTGAAGTCGAACACCAGCGCCAGCACCACGCCGCCGAACAGCACGTACAAGGTGGGCAGCGATTCTGCCGGGATCACACGGTCGTAGACCTGCATCGAAAACAGCACCCCGGCCAGCGCCAGCACGTTGGCCACCAGCGAGGCGACCATCACCTGCCCATAGGGGCGCAGGTCGCGCAGCACGATACGGGCGAACCAGTGGCGGTCGTAGGGGGCGGTGTAGTCATCGGTGCGCACATCGCGCAACGGCCGCGCCGGCCGCAACAGCGCAACCCGGGTGATGCGGCCCTTGAGCGTGGCGCGGGGCAGGCGTGTGGTCAGGCCCTGGTCACCGGCGAACACCACCGCCAGGTCATCTTCTTCGGTGACTGCCTCGACCACGGCCAACTGGCCATCGTCCAGCTCCAGTACCAGCGGTGTACGCCATTGCCGCAGGCCCTTGGCATCGAAGCGCACGAAGCGCAGTGCCAGGCCGGCCTGGCGGGCCATGTGGCGAAGAATTTCGTCCAGCGGCCGGGCATCCTCCACCGCCGCCAGGCGAATACGCTGGGGCGACACGTCCAGGCGGTAGTGGTGCGCCACCTGCAGCATCACCTCCAGCCACGGCCCCAGGTCAGGCCGTTGGGCCGCCTCAGGCGCTGCTGCCGCTGGCTGGGTGGGCAGGGTTACATTGATCGAATCGCTCATGGCTGGATCTCCACACCTTGCAGGTTGCGCCCCTCAAGGCCAAAGGCCGCGCGCAGCGCGCCGGTGTTGTACAGGCAGTCGACATCCAGGCGCAGCAGGTCGGAGCGGGTGCCGGCAAGTTCGAACCGTGACTGGTAGATCTCCTGCTCGGCGTTGAGCAGGTCGAGCAGCGGCCGTGTGCCCAGGTCCAGATACTGGTGGCCATAGAGCATGCGCGCCTCCTGGATGCTGACCTGGCGCGCTTCCAGCGAACTCAGCCGGCGGCCCAGCCCGGAGGTTTGTGCCTGGGCCTCGGCCAGGCCACGCCGTGCCTGCAGGCGTGCGGCATCTTCGGCGGAGTCGGCGGCGCTCAAGGCGTGGCTGGCAGCGCGGCTGCGGGCGCTGATCGCACCACCTTGGTAGATCGGTACCTCGACGTTGAGGTAGATGCCCGCCTGGGTGCGGTCCATGCGTGAGTTATCGCGGTTGTAGTCGTTGTCCAGGTAATGGTTGACCTGGGGCTGCAGCGACACGGTCGGGTAGGCCTCGGCCTTGGCCTGGGCCAGCTCTGCCTGGCCTTGCGCACGCTGGGCCAGGGCCATCAGCACGGCCGGCAGGCGATCATCGCCTTGCGCAGGCCGCTTGCAGGCCTGGTTCAACGCCGCAGGCGACTGCTCGGCCAGGGCCGGCGGGGTCACGCGGCCCATCAGCGCGGCCAGGGTGGAGCGCCAGCGCTCGTATTGCGACTGGTACTCCTCCAGGGTGGCGCGGGCGCTTTCCACGCGGGATTCGGCCTGTACCACGTCGGAGCGGGTGCTGGCGCCCATGTCGCTGCGCTGGCGAGCCATCCCGGCAATGTCGCCCACCCCGCGGATCTGTTCGCGGGCAATGGCCATCAACTGTTCGTAGCGGCGGGTTTCGATCCAGGCATAGGCGGTGTCACGGGCCAGGTCGTCCACCACCAGCAGGATATTGGCCTGGGCCCGCGCGGCGGCGGCCTGCGCCGCGTTGACGGCGCTGTCGACCTTGCCGAAGTCGTAGAGCATCTGCTTGAGCGACAGGTTGAGGGCCTGGCTGTTGCGATCGCCCCCGTAGCCGGTGTCATAACCGGTGCGGATACCGCCGGAAATCTGCGGGTAGTAACCCGCGCGGGCGACGTTGATGCCTTCGCCCTGTTTGTACAGGTTGCCGATCGCTTCGGCGATGCTGGGGTGCCATTGCGCGGCCTGCAACACCGCCTCGGTCAGGCCCAGGCGCTCGCCACTGGCGACCGGGGCCATGCCGGTGGGTGGCCGCGCAGGCACCGCCGCGGGCGCATCGCGTAGCAGCGATGGCCCGATGTGGCGCAGGTGGGGGTCTATATCATCGGCTGCCTGGGCAACCGGTTGGAGATTCAGGGCCAGGAGCCCGCAGGCTCCAAGCAATAACGGTGACAGCGGACTGCTTCGCTTCACATAGTTCCCTTACTGCTGGTCGTCCATGCCGCCGGGCGTTTGCCCGGCGGGTTTGCCGCGGCCTCAGACGACGTGAATGCCGTTCTGTACCCACAGGTGGTGGCTCGGGTCCTCCTGGGCCGTGTATTGGTTATAGTCGATCCCGTCGGCGGTCTGGTTGCCGACCAGGTTCCAGTTGTCAGTCATGTGCACCGAGTCATGGTTGTCGCCCTTGATGATCAACGTGTCGGTGCCGGTTTCGGTGATGGCCACCACGTCGGCCAGGTTGAGTGTCAGGGCCACCGCGCTGGTGTCGTTGAGGTCGATGGCCTCGATGCCGTGCACGCGGCCGACCAGGTTGCCTAGGTCGATGCTGACATCGCCGCCACCCCATTGCAGGGTGTCGGTACCCGTGCCACCGTCGACGCTGGCGAAGTTCTGGTCGACGATCACCAGGGTGTCGTCACCGGCACCACCTTCAAGCGTGATGTGCCCGCCCTGGCTGCCCACCAGGTGGTCGTTGCCGTCGCTGCCAGCAACCACATCGCTGACAGCGGCGACACTGGCCAGGGCGACTGCCTCTTCACCGCTGTCGGCCAGCAGCGACGTGGTGCTGACCAGGCCAGCGGCATTGTCCAGGTTGATGGTCAACGTTGCCGTGTCGGTACTGCCGTTAGGGTGGGTCAGCTCGTAGGTGAAGGTATCGTGCTGGCCGACCGCTGCGGCGCTGACCCCCGAGTTGAGGGTGTAGGTGTAGCTGCCATCGGCCTGCACCAGCAAGGTGCCATAGGTGCCCGCCACGCTCACCCCGTTGTAGCCGGGTATGGTGTAGGTGTTGGCTGCGGTCATTACGCTCAGCACGGTCAGTGCCGAACCCAGGGTATCGTCCGCCAGCAGGTTGCCGGTGGCCGCCGTAGCGCCACTGACCACGAACTCGTTCAGGTGCGTGGTGGTGGCATTGACACTGGTGGTGATCGAGCTGGCCAGGCCAATGCCGCCAGCGGTCACCCGCACGTGGTAGGTGCCTGCGCCCTGGTTCTGGAAGGTATACCCAGCGCCCCCGCCCAACAGGCTGATCAACGAGCCACCGCCTACCGATTGCACCAGCACGTACTGGCCCGTGGCCGGGTTGAGCTTGAGCAGTTCAAGGGTGGTGCCGTTGAGCAGGCTCAGCAGGTTGGCGGAATTGAGTACCACTTGCAGGTTAGCCGTGGTATCGGCAGCCACTGTAGTGGTGTAAGTGGCCTGGCGGCTGCCGATCAGCGGCAGGGTCAACGAGCCCAGCGTACTGCTGCTGGTGTCTACCCGGTTGGCCAGGGTGAGGTTGCTGAAGCCTACGTCGTTGACTGCGTCAAGTACCGTGGCTGGCGCCGCGTAGTTACTGTCGCTCCAGACTTCCGTGGCTTGTGGGCTATCGATGCGCACATACAAATTGGCGCTGTCGGACAGACCGTTGGGGTGCACCAGCTGGTAGCTGAACACATCCACTTTGCCGACGCTGGCGGGGCTGCCGTTTGGCGTGTAGGTGTAGCTGCCGTCGCCGCGAATCACCAGCGTGCCGTACAGGCCTTGCACCGTGGTGGCACTGCCGGCCGAGACGTAGCTGCCCCCTTTGAGCACCTGCAGCACCGCGGCGCTGTCCGGGCCCCGCGCATCCACCACGCCATCGGTGCCCACGTCGGTGATGACGTTGCCAGAGGTGGCTGTGCCAGTACCGGTGAACTCGGTCAGGCTGGTGGAGGTGATATCCAGCGAGGTGCTGACATTGGTGATCAGACCAATGCCGCCGCTGCCCACCGTCAGGCGGTAATCGCCCGCCTGCAGCACCCCGATGTCGACTCGCAGGCCTTGGCCCAACGGCAACAGGATCAGGTCCAGCAAGCCCTGGCTGTTACCGGTGGCCAGCGTGACCCAGGTTCCGCTGGCATTCTTCACCTGCAGGGTGAAGGTGGTGTTGTCCAGCAGGGCCAGTGCGCTGCTGGTGGTCAGGGTCAGCGTGGGGTCGGCCGTGGTGCCGGCGGCTACCGTCCAGGTGTAGGTCTTGGTGAACCCTGCCAACAGGGTGGTGAAGCTGTCGGTGTAGGTCCTGCTGGCGGTGACCGCGGCCAGGTCGACCGTCGCGGTGGCCAGGTTATCGCTGGCGATGACAGGGGCGTTGGCATCCACATCCGGCGCAGTGATGCTGGCGTTGCCCGACACGTTGCCGCGTGGGTCGCTCAGTGTCACCGCAAGCACCTGCCCGTTGTCCTGAGGGGGGCTCAGGGTCACGGTAAAGCTGCCATCGGCTTGCACGGTGGCGGTTTGCAGCACGGTGCCGCTGGCGCTGCGCACGGTCACCGTGGCGCCCACTTCACCGGTACCGGTCAGGGTGCTGCCGTCGGCACTGATCGCCAGGTTGGCGGCCGCAGCAGGTGGGGTCAGGTCCGGGGCGGTCAGCGTGGTACCGGTAGACACATTGCCAGCACTGTCGGTGAGGGTGACGCTCAGTGCCTGGTTGTCGATCTGCGCGGCATTCAGGCTGACCACGAACAGGCCGGTGCTGCCCACGGTTGCCGTACCCAGCACGGTCCCGGCACTGTTGCGCACGGTAACCGTGCTGCCAACCTGGCCAGAGCCACTGACCATTGTGCCGTTGGTATTGATGGTGGCCAGCGGCGCCGCCGGCGGGGTGGTGTCCGGGGCGTTGAGGTTGACGCTGCTGGACAGGTTGCCCGCAGCGTCCGCCTGGCGCACCACCAGCAATTGCCCGTCGTTCTGAGGCGTGGTCAAAGTGACGCTGAAGGTGCCGTCGGCTTGCACCACTGCACTGCCCACCGGTCCGTTGGCGCCTTGCACGGTGACGGTGGCGCCAGCTTCACCATTACCGGTCACCACGGTACCTGCGCCGTTGATGGTGACATTGGTCGGTAGCGCAGGCGGTTGCAGGTCGGCAGCGGTGTAGCGGGTGCTGCCGGACGTATTGCCCGCAACGTCGGCCTGGCTCACCGCCAAAACCTGGCCATTGAGCTGCGCGGCGTTGAGGTTGACGGTGTACACGCCACCGCCATTGACCACGGCGCTGCCGAGCACGTTGCCACCGGCATCGCGCACGGTCACCGTGGCACCGGCCTCGCCGGTACCGCTCAGCACCAGGCCGTTGGTCGACAGGCTGGTCACCAGTGGGTCGGCTGGTGCGGTGGTATCGGCTGCCTGCAATAAGGTTGGCTGCGACTCGCCGCCCACCAGGGCCACGGCGGTGACCTGCAGGTACTCGCCGTTGAGTTGCGCCGAGTCGAGCGTCAACGTGAAAGTGCCGTTCAATGTCGCGCCGCCGGTACCGATCACGTTGCCTGCGGCATCGTACACACGGATGCCTACGCCGCTGGGCGCGTTACCCGACAAGGTTAGGCCGTCGCTGCCCAGCGTCACGTTGGTCGGCGGTACTGGCGGAGCCACCAGCGGTGTGACATAGGTCGCCACCGCCGAGGTATTGATGCCGTCGGACTGGGTGATGGCCAGCGTTGCCAGCGAGCCTGCCGCCGGTGTCAGGTTGATCTGGAAGTTGCCCGCGCCGTCTACCGTGCCAGTGCCTATCACGCTGCCGCCCAGGCTGACGGTGACCGTGGCATTGACCTCGCCCTTGCCAGTGAGCACGTTGAAGGTGTTGTTGATTGCCAGGTTGGTCACCAGGTCAGGTGGCGAGGTGTCGTTGGCCTGGTAGGGCGCAGCAACCGAGACGTTGCCGGCGTCATCGGTAGACACCACGCTGAGCAACTGGCCATTGTTCTGCGCCGGGCTGATGGGCACGGTGAAGCGCCCGTCGGCACCGACCTCCACCTGGCCCACGAGGGTGTTGTCCGGGCCACGCACGGTGATCTGCGTGCCGGCCTCAGCAGTGCCGGTCATCGACGTACCGGCCGGGTTGAGCAGCAGGTCGCTTGGCTGCACCGGTGCGGTCAGGTCGGGGGCGCTCAGCTCCAGGGGTGCCGACGGGTTGCCGGTGGCGTCCTGGGCAATGATGGTCAGCGTTTCGCCGTTGATTTGAGGCTGGCTCAAACCGAGGACGAAGGTGCCATCCAGGTCGACCGTCACCTGGCCTAGCAGGTCACCGTTGTTGTTTATCACCGTGACCCGGGTACCGGCCTCGGCGGTGCCGATCAACTGGGTACCGCTGTCGTTGATGCTGGCAATGACGATGGCCGGCGGCGTTACGTCGACTGCCGTGACGGTACTGATCGGCGACACGTTGTCACTGGCGTCGGTCAGGGTTACCTGCACCTGCTGGCCATTGAGCTGGGCGGTGTCCAGGCCGACGCTGAAGGTGCCGTCGGCAGCGACCGTGGTGGTGCCAATTTGCGTTGTACCCACATAGACGCGCACTGTGGTACCCGCTTCGCCAACCCCGGTCAACACATCGCCCGCCGCATTGAGCCGCAACTCGGTAGCAGCAGCGGGCGGTGTGAAGTCCGGTGCCTGCACGCTGACGGGCGCGCTGACGTTGCCGGGCGGATCGGCCTGCAGTACCGACAGCACCTGGTTGTCGATCTGGGCAGGCGACAACGCGACGCTGAAGCTGCCGTCGGCCAGCACCGTACCGGTTCCCAGTACGGTACCGGCGGCGTTGCTCACGATCACGGTGGCGCCGGCCTCGCCCAAGCCAGTGACCACACTGCCGTCGGCGTTGATCACCACCTGGGTGAGCGGGGCAGGTGGGGTGAAGTCCGGGGTCTGCAGGGTCGCTGCTGGCGACACGTTCCCGGCGGCGTCGGCCTGGGTGAAGCTGAGCAACTCGGCGTTGCCCAGTGCCGGGTTCAGGGTAATGGTGAAGTGCCCGCTGGCATCGACGATGGCGCTGCCGATCGGGGCGCCGCTCGGGTCGGTCACGGTCACCTCGGCGCCGACTTCACCGCGGCCAGTCAGGGTGACACCATCGCCGGAAACCGCCAGCTCGCTCGGCGCCGCAGGTGGCGTGGTGTCTGGCGCAGTGATGGTGCTGGCGGCCGACTGGTTGCCGGCCGCGTCGGTCAGTAGCACCTGTAGTAGCTGGCCATCGGCTTGCGGCGAGGCGAGCACGACCTGGAAGCTGCCGTCGGCGCGTACCACTGCCGTGCCCAGCACACTGCCATCGGCAGCCAGTACCCGCACGCTGGCACCGGCTTCGCCGCTACCGTTGAGCAGGCTGCCGCCACCGGCGAATGCCAGGTCTGCAGCGGCATCCGGTGCCACGCGGTCGGGGGCGGTGATGCTGACGCTGTTGGACTCGTTGCCGGCCGCATCGGCCTGGCTGGCGCTGAGCTGTTCGCCGTTGAGTTGGACGCTGCCCAGGGTGGCGCTGAAGTTGCCGCTGGCATCGACCACTGTCGTGCCCAGGTCGATACCGCCTTCACCGACCACGGTAACGGTGGCGCCTGGTTCGCCGCGCCCGGTCAGGACCAGGCCGTCGCTGGACAGCACCAGGTTGCTGAGCGGTTGTGGCGCCGTAGTGTCCGGCGCCTGCAAGGTGGCCGGCAGCGACAGGCTGCCATCGCTGGCCATTGCGCTCACATGCAGCACTTCGCCATTGGCCTGGGCACTGCCCAGGTTGACGGTGAAGGTGCCGTCGTTGGCGACCGGGCTGCTGCCCAGCACCGCGCCGTTGGGGCCGTAAACAGTGACCGTGCTGCCCGCCGTGGCGGTGCCGGTGACCGATAGACCGTCTGCTGCCAGCACCAGGTTGTCTGGCGTGGCGGGGGCCAGAATGCCCGGCGCAGTCACGTTTTGCTCAGGCGAGGCGTTCTGCGCGGCATCGGTTTGCACAACGCCCAGGCGTTCACCGGTGAGCGCCGCAGGCGACAAGGCCACGCTGAAGCTGCCATCGGCGGCCACGGTTGCGGTACCCAATATGGTCGCGTCCGGGGCGCGTACGGTGACCGTCGCACCAGCTTCGCCCTGGCCGGTAAGGGTCGCGCCATCGGCAGACACCGCCAGGTTACTGACCGCCGTGGGCGGCGTGGTATCGGCGGCCGTGTACGGCGCCGCTGGCGATACATTGCCCGCCGCGTCGGTGGCAGTTACCTGCAGGTTCTGGCCATTGGTCTGGGCACTGTTCAGCGTGACCTGGAAAGTGCCGTTGCTGCTGGCCACCACGCTGCCCAGCACGCTGCCGCCGGCATCGCGCACGGTCACTGTGCTGCCGGCTTCGGCGTTGCCGGTCAGTTGCAGCCCCGTCGCCGACAGGGCCAATGCCGTGGGTGCTGCTGGCGGGGTGAAGTCGGGTGCGGTCACTGCCACCGCGCTGGAGGTGTTGTTGCCCGCATCGGTCTGGGTCACGCTCAGTTGCTGGGCGTTGAGCTGGGCAGTGGTCAAGGTCAGGCTGAAGCTGCCGTTGGCCGCGACCAGGCCGGTGCCGATGATGGTGCCGTCAGGCCCGCGCACGGTCACGCTGGCGCCGGCTTCGCCCAGGCCACTGAGGGTCAGGCCGTTGTTGTTCAGCACCACATTGGTCAGCGGTGCAGGCGGGGTCAGGTCTGGCGTGGCCACGTTCACCGCTGGCGAGGTATTGCCGGCGGCGTCCACTTGCGTCACACCAATGACCTGGCCGCTGTTTTGCGGCGTATCGAACGTCACGGTGAAGCGTCCATCGGCGCCCACCGTGGCGCTACCCAGCACGGTCCCGGCGGCATTGCTGACCTGTACCGTAGCGCCCACTTCACCGCTACCGGAAAGCTGCCTGCCGTCGGCACTGAGCAGCGGGTCGGCGATGGCGGCAGGTGGCGTGCGATCCGGGGTGGCCAGGCTGGCGGGGCCAGATACGTTGCCTGCGGCATCACCGAGGGTGACCTGCAGCGGGCTGCCGTTGACTTGCGTGCTGGGCAGGGTGATCTGGAACTGGCCGCTTTGGTTGACGGTGCCGGTAGCCAGAATGGCGCCACTGGCATCGCGCACAGTGACACTGGCACCGGCTTCGCCCTGGCCGCTGACCACGGTGGCGGCGGCGTTCAGGCTGAGGTTGCTGGCGGCGGCAGGGGCCTGTAGGTCAGGTGCCTGCAGGCTGGCGGCCAGCGACACGTTACCCGCAGCATCGGCCTGGGTGACGATCAGGTTCTGGCCGTTGGCGGCCGCCGGCGACAGAGTGATGCTGTACAGGCCATTGCTGCCGACCACGCCGCTACCCAGCACATTGCCCTGGGCGTCGGTGACCCGCACGTTGGCGCCCACTTCGCCTTGGCCGGTCAGCGTGCTGCCAGTGCGGTCGATGGTGGCGCTCGGGGCTTCGGGTGCAGTGGTATCGTTGGCGACCACGGTGGCCGGTACCGATGGCTGGCCGTCGGTGCCTATCCGTGCGCTGACCTGCAAGGTCTGTGCATTGAGCTGAGCGTTGCTGAAGAACACCCGGAAGACACCATCGCTGCCCACCGTCGCGGTGCCCAGCGTGGTACCGGCGGATGTCACGGTGATCAACGCACCCACGGTACCGGTACCCGTCAGCACGAAGCCGTCGGCGCTGATGGCCAGGTCCGCCGGGGTGGCCACTTCGCTGCCGGTCGGACCAGTCAGGGTCACACCGTCGGATTCGTTGCCGGCCGGGTCGATGACCACCACGCTGACCTCTTCGCCAGCGGCCAGCGGCGGGTCGACCGGCACCACGAAGGTACCATCCGGCCCTGCGGTGGTGGTGCCGCGGTCACTGTTGTCCGGGTTACGGATGACCACGATGCTGCCCGGCTCTGCAGTGCCGCCAACGCTGCTGCCGTCGGGGCTCACAGTCACGCCGCTGGCAGGTTCCGGGTCGGTGGTGTCGGGTGCGGTAACGGTAACCGGTGCCGAGCTGTTGCCCGCCGGGTCGGTGACGATCACGGTCACGCTTTCGCCGTTGTTCTGCGGGGTTGGCAGTGGCACGTTGAAGCTGCCGTCGGGGTTCACTTCAACCGTGGTTTCCACGCCTGCGCCGTCACGCACCGTCACGGTATCAGCGCCCGGTGCATTGCCGCTGACCGTGCTGCCGTCTTCGCTGACCACCACCCCGGTGGGCAAGGCCGGCGGGGTGAGGTCGGGTGCAGTGATCGGGGTGCTGTCGGAGACATTGCCCGCCACATCGGTCAAGGTCACCTGCAGCGCCTGGCCATCGAGCTGGGCCGGGCTGACCGCGACAATGAAGCTGCCGCCAACCGGCACCACCACGCTGCCCAGCAGGTCGCCGGCGGCGTTGCGTACCTCGACGGTGCTGCCTGCTTCGCCCGTACCCTGAACGGTGTCGCCGCCCGCGCTTATGGTCAGGCCACCCGGTGCTTGCGGTGCGGTGCTGTCGTCGGCAGTGAACGCCACGGATGGCGACGTGTTGCCGCCAGCATCGACCACTACCACCGACACGGTTTCGCCGTTGGTCTGGGCGGGGGCCAGGGGCACGCTGAAGCTGCCGTCCTCTTCCACCTGCGCGGAGCCCAGCAGGTCGCCAGCGCCGTTGCGCACCTGCACGGTACTGCCTGGTTCGGCCTGGCCGGTGAGTGCCGTGCCCGTGCCATTGATGCCTAGGCTTTCAGCGGCTACCGGGGCTTCCAGGTCCGGCGCGGTGACGCTGCCGGCGGTGGAGGTATTGCCGGTCGCGTCCGCCTGGGTGACGGCCAAGGTCTGGCCATTGAGCTGCGGTGGGTCGATGGTCACCTGGAAGCTGCCGTCCGTTTGTACGGTGGCAGTGCCCAGCACGGCGCCGCCGGCGCCGGTCACGGTTACCTGCGCCCCCGGCTCGCCGCTACCGCTCAGGCTGCCACCGTCACCCGCCAGTACCAGGCCGGTGGGTGTGTCGGGGGCCTGGGTATCCGGTGCCGACAGATCGACCGCGGTCGACAGGTTGCCACTGGCGTCGCGCTGCTCGACGGTCAGGGCCTGACCGTTGGTTTGCGGGGTATCGAGGCTGATTTCGAACGCACCACTGGCGCCTACCACGATGCTGCCCAGTACGCTGCCGTCCGGCCCGCGTACGGTCACGGTCGCACCCGGTTCACCGTTGCCGGTGACTGTGACGCCGTCGCCATCGATGGCCGGGTTGGTCACTGCTTGCGGCGGGGTACTGTCTGGTGCTGTGAAGTCCACTGGCCCGGCACTGTTGCCTTGGCTGTCGGTGGCTTCCACGGTCAGGCTTTCGCCATTGCGCTGCGGTGCGTTGAGGGTGACGTCGAAGCGCCCGTCCCCGCCCACGGTAGCGGTCCCCAGTACATTGCCGTCGGCATCGCGCACGGTGACCAACGAGCCGCTCTGGCCCTGGCCGGTGAGGTGGATGCCGGCGCTGTCGATGGCCAGCGCCGACGGTTGCAGCGGGCCATCCAGGTCAGGTGCGATGACGGTGGCGGTCGAGCTGTTGCCAGCGGCGTCACGCAGCACCACGTCCAGCTCCTGGCCATCGGTTTGCGCCGGGTTCAGGACCACGCTGATCACGCCATCGGCGCCAACCTGGGCATTGCCCAGTACATTGCCCTGGGCGTCCACCACCTGCACGCGGGTGCCGGGTTCGCCACGGCCGGTCAATACGCTGCCATCGTTGCTCAGTTGCAACTCGGTGGCCTCGTTGGGCGGGGTGATGTCCGGTGCGCTGATCTGGGTCGGCAGTGAGCTGTTGCCATCCGCGTCGATGGCTACCACATCCAGCAGCTCGCCGTTCGCCTGGGCAGGGCTGAGGGGGATGTTGAAGCTGCCGTCGTTGCCGACTTGCACGCTACCCAGCACACCGCCTTGGGCATCCCGCACTTCCACCAGGCTGCCAGCCGGGGCCGTACCACTGATGGCGCTGCCATCGGCAGCTACCACCAGCCCCGTCGGGCTGTCCGGCACGGCAATGGCCGGTACGGTGACCGTCAGGGCAACCGAAGGGTTGCCGGCGGCATCGGTCTGTTGCAAGGCAATGGCGTCGCCTGCGGCCAGTGGGCTGTCGAGGTCGATCAGGAAGGTGCCATTCGCTGCGACCACCCCGGTGCCGATCACGTTGCCATTGCCATCCCGGATTTCTACCGTGGCACCCGCTTCACCGCGGCCGGAAACGACCAGGCTGCCAGCACCCAGCACCACATTGCTGATAATGCCGGGCGGGGTGATGTCCGGGGTTACGTAGCTCAACGGCAGCGAGGTGTTGCCTGCGGCGTCGGTCACCCGCACGCTGACGGTTTCGCCATTGGCCTGCGCCGGGTCGAGGGTGAGGCTGAAACTGCCATCCGCTTCGGCGAGGGTACTGCCGATCACGTTGCCAGCAGCGTCGCGTACCTCTACCCGGGCACCGGCCTCGGCATTGCCGGTCAGGCTGACGCCATCGACCAGCGCCAGGTCGGTGGGTTGCAGTGGCGCCACCTGATCCGGTGCGGTCAGCGGGCTTGGGCTGGACACGTTGCCAGCAGCATCGGTCAAGGTCACTTGCAATGACGAGCCATCCACCACCGGGGTGGGCAGGGTAACGTTGAAACTGCCGTCCTGCTGCACGGTGCCGCTGGCCAGCAGTTGGCCTTGGTCGTTGCGTACCTCTACGGTGGTGCCGGCTTCGCCGCGGCCGGACACGGTGCGGCCGTCATTGCTGATCGCCAGGTTGGTGGCAGGCTCTGGTGGCGTGGTGTCGCCGCCGTTGTCGATGACCGGTGCGGTAAGGGTGCCGGCCTGCGAGGCATTGCCGGCTGCGTCGGTGGCAACCACTTGCAACTGTTCGCCCGCCACCTGGGCAGGGCTAAGGGTGATTTCAAACGCACCACTGGCGCCCACCACCACAGTGCCAAGTACGGTGCTGCCATCGGCCGCCAGCACGCGCACGGTGCTGCCAGGTTCGGCACGGCCGCTGACGGCGGTACCGTCGGCGGTAATGGCCAGTTCGCCAGGCGCCACCGGTGGCGTGATGTCTGGTGCGCTGACCTGTACCGGCAGCGACGAAGTGCCGTTGTTGTCGATGGCTACCACATCCAGCAGTTGGCCATTGGCCTGGGCCGGGTTGAGGACCACGGTGAAGGTGCCTTCAGCGCCGACCACCACGCTACCGATCAGCGCACCCTCGGCATCATGCACTTCCACGCGGCTGCCCACGGGTGCCGAGCCACTGACGCTGGTACCGTCTTCAGCGACCACCAGGTCGCTTGGGCTGAGCGGTACGGTTACCAGCGGCACGTCATAGTCCAGCGCCAGCGAGGCGTTGCCGCTCGGGTCGGTCTGGACCAGGCTCAGGCGTTCACCCGGCAACGCGGCCGGGTCCAGGTCGAGCTGGAAGGTACCGTTGGCGGTCACCACGCCGCTGCCGATCAGGGTGCCGTTGGCGTCGCGCACCTGCACGGTCGCGCCGGCTTCGCCACGCCCGCTCAAGGCCAGGCCATCGGCGCCGACCACGATATTGCTGACCTGCGCCGGGGCAGTGGTGTCTGGCGCCTGGTACTGCAGTGGCGAGGAAATGTTGCCGGCAGCATCCACCAGGCGAATGTCCAGCACTTCGCCGTTGGCCTGTGCTGGGGTCAGGGTCACGCTGAACGTGCCGTCGTCGTTGACCTGAGCGCTGCCCAGCAGGGTGCCCGCGGCATCGCGCACCTGCACGCTGGCGCCTGGCTCGCCGCTACCGCTGAGGGTGACGCCGTCGACCAGCGCCAGGCCGGTCGGCTGGGCCGGGGCCTGCAGGTCCGGTGTTACCACCGACGCAGGGGCGGAGGCATTGCCGGCGGCGTCGGTCAGCACCACTTGCAAGGTGCTGCCGTCCTTGACTGCAGGTTCCAGGGCCAGGGTGAAGCTGCCATCCGGGTTGACCGTGCCGTTTGCCAGCACGTTGCCTTGGGCGTCGCGCACTTGCACGCTGGCACCGGCTTCACCGCGGCCGCTGAGCTGGGCACCGGCCAGGCCGACGAGCAGGTTGGTGGCGGCTTCCGGTGGCGTGTTGTCGCCACCGTCAATGTCTGGTGCGGTGACCGTGCCGGCCGTAGAAGCATTGCCGGCGGCATCGGTAGCGGTAACTTGCAGCACCTCGCCGTTCAACTGGGCGGGGTCCAGGGTAATGCTGAAGCTGCCGGTGGCACCGACTACCGCGGTGCCAAGCACCGTGGTGCCATCGGCCGCCAGCACCCGTACGGTGCTGCCGACTTCTGCGCGGCCGGTGACCACGCTGCCGTCGGCGCTGATTACCAGCTCGCTGGGGGTGACCGGTGGGGTGATGTCCGGTGCGGAGACCTGGGCTGGAAGGGACGAAGCACCGCTGCCATCGATGGCCACCACCTCCAGCAGTTCGCCATTGGCCTGGGCCGGGTTGAGAATGACCGTGAAGGTGCCGTCCTGGCCAACCTGCACACTGCCAACCAGCGTTCCGTCGGCGCCGTAGACCTCCACGCGGCTGCCGGTCGGCGCGGCGCCGCTGATGCTGCTGCCATCTTCGGCGACTATCAGGTCGCTCGGGCTGGCAGGGGCAGGGGTGACCGGCACCTCGAACTGCAGCGCTTCGGAGGTATTACCGCTCGGGTCGGTTTGCACCAGGCTCAACTGAGCACCGGGCTGCGCGCCAGGATTCAGGTCGATCAGGAAAACGCCATTGGCAGCGACCACGCCGCTGCCGATCACGGTGCCGTCGGCATTGCGCACTTCAACGGTGGCGCCGGCTTCGCCACGCCCACTCAACGCCAGGCCATCGGCGCCGACCACGATGTCGCCCACAGCCGCCGGTGGCGTGGTGTCGGGTGCGGTGAATGCCAGCGGTATCGAGCTGTTGCCGGCAGCATCGACCAGGCGTACATCCAGGGCTTCGCCATTGGCCTGGGCAGGTGACAAGGACAGGCTGAACGCCCCGTCTGCACCGACCACGCCGCTGCCGATCACGGTGCCATTCGCATTGCGCACCTGCACGGTGGCGCCAGGTTCGCCACGGCCAGTGAAGGTGACGCCATCGGCCAGGGCCAGGTCGGTCGGCTGGGACGGGGCCTGCAGGTCCGGTGCGGTGACCGTGCCAGGTTGCGAAACGTTGCCGGCAGCGTCGGTCAGGGTCACTTGCAGGGCGCTGCCGTCGTTGACGGCTGGGCTCAGGGTGAGGACGAAGCTGCCATCCGGGTTGACCGTGCCGTTGGCCAGCACGTTACCTTGGGCGTCACGCACCTCCACGCGGGTGCCGGGTTCGCCGCGACCGCTCAGCTGGCCGCCGGCCAGGCCGATCACCAGGTCTGTGGGTGCCAGCGGTGCGGTGTTGTCGCCACCGTCAATGTCTGGGGCGGTGACGGTGCCGGCCGCAGAAGCGTTGCCGGCATTATCGGTAGCGGTAACTTGCAGCACCTCGCCGTTTACCTGGGCGGGGTCGAGGGTGATGCTGAAGCTGCCGGTGGCACCGACTACCGCGGTGCCAAGCACCGCGGTGCCGTCGGCCGCCAGCACGCGTACGGTGCTGCCGGCTTCGGCGCGGCCGGTGAGCACGCTGCCGTCGGCGCTGATCACCAGCTCGCTGGGGGTGACCGGTGGGGTGATGTCCGGTGCTGAGATCTGGGCTGGCAGGGACGAAGCACCGCTGCCATCGATGGCCACCACGTCCAGCAGTTCGCCATTGGCCTGGGCGGGGTCGAGGGTGACGGTGAAGCTGCCATCGTCGCCTGCAACCCCACTGCCAAGCAGCGTGCCATTGGCATCATGGACCTCCACGCGGGTGCCGGCCGGCGCGGTGCCGCTGATGCTGCTGCCATCTTCGGCAACCACCAGGTCGCTGGGGCTGGCGGGCGCAGGCGTGGTCGGCACTGCGAACTCCAAGGCCTCGGAGGCATTGCCACTCGGGTCGGTCTGCACCAGGCTCAGTTGCGCGCCGGGCTGCACGGCCGGTTCGAGATCGATCAGGAAGGTACCGTTAGCGCTGACCACGCCGCTGCCGATCACGGTGCCGTCGGCATCTCGCACTTCAACGGTGGCGCCGGCTTCACCACGCCCACTCAGCGCCAGGCCGTCGGCGCCGACCACGATGTTGCTTACGGCAGCCGGTGGCGTGGTGTCGGGTGCGGTGAATTCCAGCGGTATCGAGCTGTTGCCAGCAGCATCGACCAAGCGCACATCCAGGGCCTCGCCATTGGCCTGGGCAGGTGACAAGGACAGGCTGAACGCCCCGTCCGCACCGACCACGCCGCTGCCGATAAGGGTGCCAGCCGCGTCGCGCACCTGCACGGTGGCGCCGGGCTCGCCGCGGCCATTGAAAGTGACCCCACCAAGCAGGGCCAATTCGGTTGGCGGCGCAGGTGGCTGCAGGTCGGGTGAGGTGACCGAGCCGGGGTGCGACTGGTTGCCGGCAGCATCGGCCAGGGTCACTTGCAGGGCACTGCCGTCGTTCACCGGCGGGTCCAGGGTGATGGTGAAGCTGCCGTCGGCACCTACGCTGCCGGTGGCCAGGATATTCCCGGCCGCATCACGGACTTGCACGCTGGCGCCCGGTTCGCCACGCCCGCTCAGCTGGCTACCGGCCAGCGCTATGGCCAGGTCGGTCGGCGCTGCTGGTGGCGTGGTATCGACCCCATCGAGGTCCGGCGCGGTCACCGCGCTGGTGGCTGAGGTGTTGCCCGCCGCATCGGTGGCGGTGGCTTGCAGCACTTCACCGTCGGTTTGTGGTGGGGCCAGCTCGATGCTGAACACCCCGGTCGGGCCGACCACGGCGCTGCCCAGCTCGGTACCATCGGCAGCCACGATGCGCACGGTGCTGCCGGGTTCGGCGCGGCCGGTGATCACGCTGCCGTCGGCACTGACGGCCAGTTCGGCAGGTGCCGCGGGTGCCGTGATATCGGGCGCGGTGATCTGGGTGGGCACGGAGGACACGCCCTCGGCATCGAGGGCCAGTACGTTCAGCAGTTCGCCGTTGGCCTGGGCAGGGGTGAGCTCGATGCTGAAGCTGCCGTCGGCGTTGGCTACGGCGCTGCCAATCAGCGTGCCGCTGGCATCGCGTACTTCCACTCGGCTGCCGGCAGGGGCGCTGCCCGTGAGGGTAGTGCCATCTGCATCGATGGCCAGCCCGCTGGGGCTGGCCGGGGCAGTGGTGAGCGGTACATCGTACTCGACGGCCACCGAAGCATTGCCGCTGGGGTCCACTTGCAGCAGGGTCAGCTGGTCGCCGGGTTGCACGGCCGGGTCGAGGTCGATCAGGAAGGTGCCGTTGGCCGTGACCACGGCACGACCCAGCAGGTTGCCGTCGGCATCCCGCACTTCCACAGAAGCCCCGGCTTCACCATGGCCACTGAGGCGGGTGCCGCCCGCACCGACCAGGATATCGCTGACGGCATCCGGCGCAGTAATGTCCGGGGCGTTGAATTGCAGGGGCGTCGAGCTGTTGCCGGCGGCGTCGACCAGGCGTACGTCAAGCGCTTCACCGTTGGCCTGGGCAGGGGACAGGCTGAGGCTGAACGTTCCGTCCTGGTTGACCACCGCCGAGCCGAGCAGGTTACCGGCAGCGTCGCGCACCTGTACGGTGGCCCCCGGTTCGCCGCGGCCGGTGAAGGTCACCCCGTCCGCCAGTGCCAGGTCGGTGGGCTGTGCCGGTGGCAGCAGGTCGGGCGACGTCACTGCGCCTGGCTGCGACACGTTGCCGGCAGCGTCGGTGAGGGTGACTTGCAGGGTGCTGCCATCCTTGACGGCCGGGTCCAGGCTAATGGCGAAGGTGCCATCCGCGCCGACGGTGCCGGTCGCGATGACCGTGCCTGCGGCATCACGCACCTGCACGGTGCTGCCGGCTTCGCCACGGCCGCTGAGCTGGCTGCCGGCCAGGCCGATGGCCAGGTCGCTGGGTGCTTGCGGTGGGGTGGTGTCGCCGCCGTCGACGCTCGGCGCGGTCACCGAACTGGCGGTAGAGGTGTTGCCAGCTGCGTCGGTGGCCGTGGCTTGCAGTGTTTGGCCATCCACTTGCGCCGGGCTGAGGGTAATGCTGAATACGCCCGTGGCGCCGACCACTGCGGTGCCCAGCTGGCTGCCGTCGGCGGCGAGGATACGTACGGTGCTGCCGGGTTCGGCACGGCCAGTGAGTACCGTACCGTCCTGGCTGACCACCAGTGCGCTCGGTGCAGCCGGGGCGGTGATATCCGGGGCTGTGAACACCAAGGGTGTCGAGCTGTTGCCGGCGGCATCTACCTGGCGTATGTCCAGGGCTTCACCGTTGGCTTGTGCGGGGGAAAGCGTGAGGCTGAAAGTGCCGTCGGCGTTGACCACGCCGCTGCCAATCAGGTTACCGGCAGTATCGCGCACCTGCACGGTGGCACCCGGCTCGCCGCGACCGCTGAGGGTAACGCCATTGGCAAGGGCCAGGTCACTCGGCTGGTCAGGGGCCGTGGTGTCGGGCGTGTCGATATCTGGCGCGTTGATGCTGGCCGGCGGTGAAACATTGCCGGCGGCGTCGCTGGCACTGACCTCCAGAGCCTGACCATCGGTTTGCGCAGGTTGCAGGGTGATGCTGAACTGGCCGTCGGCGCCGGCTACGGCAGTGCCCAGCACTGCGCCGTCGGCCCCGCGTACGGTTACCGTCGAGCCGGCTTCGGCGCGGCCGTTCAGACGCAGGCCATCGGGCGATACCAACAGGTCGATGGGCGTGGCCGGTGGGGTGGTGTCCGGGTCGGCGCCACCCCCGCCACCGCCACCCCCGCTGCCGGCCGCCGCCGCCGCACCGCCGGCACCGAGCAGGCTGAGCCCGGCAATCGCCCAGGTGGGCATGGCGCTGCCAGCGGTACCCAGGCCTGCAACCAGCTCATCCAGGGAGTTTACGTCTTCGAAGGTGAAGCCCTCGAATGCCGCCGCATTGTACTGGGCGTGCCACAGGGTGCCGTCCTCGCCAACGAAGACAATGTCGCTGCCGACACCGGCCTGGTCCACTGCGAAGAAATTGCCGATGGTGATTTTTTCCCCGGACTTCAGGGTGAGGACCAAGTCCTGCCCGCGCTGGGTGACGGTGGCCAGCTGATCGGGAGCCACGGGCATCTGCACGACGCCTGGCCCTTTGAGATTGATATTGCCCCAGGCGCTCTGAGTGGCGACTTCAGTTTGCTTATCGGCGACGACGATGTTGTCCATGGATGCTCCCTGCTGGTGTCCGGATCCCCAGCCCGTTATCGGGCTACAACCGCAGTAACAGGACCCGTGCAGGGGTGTTACGCACAGCCTCGACCAGGCAGCCGAGAGTGGGGTGGTTAGGGAGATATAGCAGCCAGGCGGGAAGCAACCAGATGGCTTTCTGGGTTAATCCTTTTGTAGATAAACCTCAGCGAAGCCCCAGCCGACGGGCCAATCGGCTGAGGTTGGCACGGTCCAGACCCAGCTCGCGCGCCGCTGCCGCCCAGTTGTCCTGATGCCGTTGCAGGCACGCTTCGATCACCTGGCGCTGGTAGCTGTCGACGGCCTCGCGCAGGCCACCCTCGGGCAGGTTGGCTACCGACAGCGGCGGGGCAGGGAGGGGCGTGGCTGCGGCCGCCGGTGCCGTTGTACGCACGTCCAGGTCGCTGGCCTCAAGGGTCAGGATACGTGGCCGGTCGGGGTGTTGGCCCAGCGCCTTGAGCGCTGAACGGCCGATCAGGTGTTCCAGTTCGCGCACGTTGCCAGGCCAGGCATACGCCAGCAGCGCGGCCTGGGCCTCACTGCTCAGGCGCAGGCTGTTCAGGCCCAGGCGCGAACGGTTCTGTTCGAGGAAGTAGCCGGCCAATAGCAGCACATCACGCCCACGTTCGCGCAGTGGCGGTACCTGCAGCGGGTACACGCTGAGGCGGTGATAGAAGTCGGCGCGGAAGTTGCCGTTGCGCACTTCGGCCGCCAGGTCACGGTTGGTGGCGGCGATCAGGCGCACGTCCACGCGGTGCTCGCGGTCCGACCCCAGGCGTTGCAACTGACCGCTTTGCAAAACGCGCAGCAGCTTGGCCTGCACGGTCAGCGGCAGTTCGCCGACTTCGTCGAGGAACAGCGTTCCGCCGTTGGCCAGTTCGAACTTGCCGCGGCGCTCGCCGTGCGCGCCGGTGAAGGCCCCGCGCACATGGCCGAACAGCTCACTTTCCACCAGGGTGTCCGGCAGGGCTGCGCAATTGAGGCTGACCAGCGGCTGGTTGGCGCGGCTACTGGCCTGGTGCAGGGCTTGCGCCACCAACTCCTTGCCAACACCGGTTTCACCGGTGATCAGTACCGTCAGGTCGCTGCCACCGACCAGGCGGATCTCTTCCACCAGGCGTTTGTGGGCCGGGCTTTGGCCGATCAGCTCCTGGTGCTGGCCACTGGCCTGGCGGTAGATTTCGGCGCGGTGGTGTTCGTCTTCGGCACGCAGGGCCAGGTGGTGGATACGCTCGGCCACGGTTACGGTCGCGGCGGCCAGGCTGGCGAAAGCTTGCAGGGCATCCAGCTCCAGGCTCTGGAACTGCCCCGGGGTCAGCGCATCGAGGGTGACCAGGCCCCATGGGCGCTCATCGACCATCAGCGGGCAGCCCATGCAGTCGTGAACTTCGAGCGAGGCCGCGACGGCGGTCACCAGGCCATCGTAGGGGTCGGGCAGCTCGGAATCGCTGGCGAAGCGGGTGGGCTCGGGGCGGCTGAGCAGGATCTGGAAGCGCGGGTGTTCGCTCACCCGGAACCGCCGGCCGAGGGTATCGGGGCTCAGCCCGTCCACGGCCAGCGGTACCAGCCATTCGCCGTCCAGGCGCAGCAGCGCGGCGGCATCGCATGGCAGCAGGCTGCGCATGGCCTGCAACAGGCGGCGGTAGCGCTCCTGGTCGGGCAGTTCGCGGGACAGGTCACTGACCAGTGGCAGCAACGTGGTGAGCAAAGGCTTTGTGGTCATATGGACTCCAGTAGGTCTTTATGACTATACCGCTCGCTGGGTCTTTTTGACATGGTAAGTCTCAACTGATTGATTTAGTTGGAAATTTTAGTTGGCACGATTGGTGTAATGACTTAGGCATCATTTGAAGCACTAGGCCCAGGAGTCACCGCAATGCTCAATGCCGACCAACGTGCGATCATCAAGGCCACTGTTCCACTGCTGGAAAGCGGCGGGGAAGCGCTGACCACTCACTTTTACAAGATGATGCTCAGCGAGTACCCCGAAGTGCGTCCGCTGTTCAACCAGGCCCACCAGGCCAGTGGCGACCAGCCGCGCGCGCTGGCCAACGGCGTGCTGATGTATGCCCGCCACATCGACCAGCTGGAGCAACTGGGCGGCCTGGTCGGGCAGATCATCAACAAGCACGTCGCCCTGCAGATTCTGCCGGAGCACTACCCGATCGTCGGCAGTTGCCTGCTGCGCGCCATCGAGGAAGTGCTGGGCAAGGACATTCCCACCCCGGCGGTGATCGAGGCTTGGGGCGCTGCCTATGGTCAGTTGGCCGACATTCTGATCGGTGCCGAAGAAAACCTTTACCAGCAAAAGGAAGCGGCCGAAGGTGGCTGGCGCGGGACCCGCGAGTTCCGCCTGGTGCGCCGCGAACAGGAAAGCAGCGAAATCGTTTCGTTCTACTTCGCCCCTGTAGACGGCAAACCGGTGCTCATGGCCGAGCCCGGGCAGTACATTGGCCTGAAACTGAACATCGACGGTGCCGAACAGCGCCGCAACTATTCGCTGTCGGCGTTGTGCGACGGCAAGGAGTACCGCATCAGCGTCAAGCGCGAGGCGGGCGGCAAGGTGTCCAACTACCTGCATGACCAGTTGCAGGTTGGCGATACCCTGCAACTGTTCCCGCCAGCAGGTGACTTCACCCTGGCAGCCAGTGCCAAGCCGCTGGTACTGATCAGTGGCGGTGTGGGCATTACCCCGACCCTGGCGATGCTGCAGGCCGCCCTGCACACCGGGCGTCAGGTGCATTTCATTCACTGCGCACGCAATGGTGCGGTGCATGCCTTCCGCGACTGGATCGATGGCCTGGCGGCGCGCCACCCGCAGCTCAAGCGCTTCTACTGCTATGCCGAGGCGGATGGTGGTGCGGCCGATGCCGTGGGCGTGCTGAGCGAAGACCTGCTGGCCGAGTGGCTGCCGCGTGAACGGGACGTGGATGCGTACTTCCTTGGGCCGAAGGGCTTCATGGCGGCGGTCAAGCGCCAGCTCAAGGGCCTGGGCGTGCCGGAACAGCAGAGCCGCTACGAGTTCTTCGGGCCGGCAGCGGCGCTGGAGTGAGGTAGTGGCCGTACCGGCCCTATCGCCGGCAAGCCGGCTCCCACGGGGACTGAGCAGGTTTTGGGGCTTGTAATGTTCCCTGTGGGAGCCGGCTTGCCGGCGATAGGGCCGGTCCAGGCTTATGCATTTCCAGCGGCATGCCACGCATCACACCTTTCTGCCTATATATAAAGGAAAGATGAAAGCACCAGCGCCGCTTTCATTCTTAATCATCCTTTAATCACGGTATCCTTCACTCCCGGGTGTCGAGGGGCTTGCCCCTGCGCGGCGCCCGGGCAGTGGTTTTTTGCCGCCCGCCGTTGAACCGACCTCGTTCTGGCCGGTCTCAGCCACACCGGATAGCCCTGCGCAGTGCTATCACGCCGCTTCCTCGGCACGCTCACAGGCCCCGCTCAGCGTGTAGACTTGCGCCAGGGCAGGCGGACCACGCTGCCACTTTCCATCGAAGGAACCGGTAATGAACGAACAAACATCGCGCCTGAATCGGGAACGGCGCTTTCTGGTGCTGCTGGGCCTGATCTGCATTTCGCTGATCGGCGGCGCGCTCTACATGCAGGTGGTACTGGGCGAGGCGCCGTGCCCGTTGTGCATCCTGCAGCGCTACGCACTGCTGTTCATTGCTGTGTTCGCGTTCATCGCGGCGGCCATGCCCGGGCGCCGTAGCCTGACGTTCTTCGAGGCCCTGGTCGTGCTCAGTGCCATTGGCGGAATGATTGCGGCTGGCAACCATGTGTATATACTCGCCAACCCGATGGTCAGTTGTGGTATCGATACGCTCCAGCCGATCGTCGATGACCTGCCGCTGGCTAAGCTGTGGCCCTTGGCATTCCAGGTCGACGGCTTCTGCAGCACGCCATACCCGCCGATCCTCGGTTTGTCGCTGGCGCAATGGGCGCTGGTAGCCTTCGTTCTGACCGCTGTGCTGGTGCCGCTTGGCATCTACCGAAACCGCCGCCAGGCTTAGACAAAAGTCCCGATTTGCATGGGGTCTTTTACAGGCCGCGAGAACAGGGAAAAGTTGCCGCCCGCTTGATCTGGATCAATCTCAAAGCCTTGCAGCGTGCGGCTTTGAGGCCTGGCAAGCGGGGTGCGACAAACTGTCGCGAAGTTGAATAATCAGTCGCCATTGTTGCAGATTCTGTAAAAGACTGTTGCTCAATAAGTCATAGTCAAGGGTTGGCGACCTAACTACAATCGCCCCCAATTCCCGTTCGGCACTGCTTGCGAGTCGCAGGATTGAAGGAAGCCTCAGCGCTTCTTTTTGCTGACTTCGTCAAGTTTCGCCCAACGGCGATACCGGGCGGACCCCCCTCCGCGTTTTCCCGCACCAAATGGACTTGGTCTGAAGTACAGGCCTGTTGCCTACGAAACCAAAAGCACCGCTAACCCGCTTGAGCCAAGGTCCTGCAGTCAGACCCAGGCAGGAGCGAGTACGGGCGCGACATGCCTCACTTGGCAGGACGAAGTGTTGGCTACCAAAACACAAATTGCATTGAAGCAAGCTGATCTAGAGGTCGTGAGATGAGTAAAAAGCGTTACCCCAGACTGTTTGGCATATTGCCCTTTTTAGGCATGCTTTTACTCAGTGGGTGCAACTGGACCCTGCTCGACCCGAAGGGCCAGGTCGGCATTGAGCAAAAGAACCTGATCCTGATCGCTACCGGGCTTATGCTGCTGGTGGTGGTGCCCGTCATCATCATGACCCTGGCGTTCGCCTGGAAGTACCGTGCTTCCAACAAGGCTGCCACCTACACCCCTGACTGGTCGCACTCGACCAAGATCGAGGCCGCGGTGTGGATCATCCCGATCCTGATCATCATCGCCCTGGGTTACGTCACCTACAAGTCCACCCACAAGCTGGATCCGTACCGTCCGCTGGACTCCGACGTCAAGCCGGTACAGATCGACGTGGTCGCGCTGGACTGGAAGTGGCTGTTCATCTACCCGGAGCAGGGCATTGCCACCGTCAACAAGATCGTCTTCCCGGCTAACACCCCGGTCAACTTCCGCGTCACCTCCGACGCCGTGATGAACTCGTTCTTCATCCCGGGCCTGGGCGGCCAGATCTACGCCATGGCCGGCATGACCACCAAGCTGCACCTGATCGCCAACGAAAACGGCGAATTCGACGGTATCAGCGCCAACTACAGCGGTGCTGGCTTCACCGGCATGAAATTCAAGGCTACTGCCACTTCCCAGGAAGACTTCGACAAGTGGGTCGCCGAGGTCAAGCAGTCGCCGAAGAAGCTGGACAAGGCCGAATACGAAGCCTTGGCCAAACCAAGCGAAAACAACCCAGTCGCGCTGTATAGCGAGGCATCGCCAGAGCAGTTCCAGCTGATCGTAGACAAGTACGAAGGCATGAACCGCGGCCGTAGCCACGAAGAAGCTGGCAGCAAAGATCTGGCCACAACCAAGGGTGTGGAATCGAGTATGCAACCAGCTGCCGGTGCAGAGGAGTAAGAGATGTTCGGTAAATTAAGCCTGGAGGCGATACCCTATCACGAGCCGATAGTCATGGTGACGCTTGCCATGATCGCGCTCGGCGGTATCGCTGTCGTCGGTCTTATCACCTATTTCCGCAAGTGGACCTACTTGTGGAGCGAGTGGCTGACTACTGTCGACCACAAAAAGATCGGCGTGATGTACATCATCGTCGCGATGGTCATGCTGCTGCGCGGCTTTGCCGACGCCATCATGATGCGTACCCAGCTGGCTGCCGCAACCGGTGGCTCCGAAGGCTACCTGCCGCCTGAACACTATGACCAGATCTTCACCGCCCACGGTGTGATCATGATCATCTTCATGGCGATGCCGTTCTTCACCGGCCTGATGAACCTGGCGGTTCCTCTGCAGATCGGTGCACGTGACGTTGCCTTCCCGTTCCTGAACTCCCTGAGCTTCTACCTGCTGCTGGCAGGCGTGCTGCTGGTCAACATTTCGCTGGGCGTTGGTGAATTCGCCAAGACCGGCTGGGTTGCCTATCCGCCGCTCGCAGGCATCCAGTACAGCCCTGGGGTAGGTGTCGATTACTATATCTGGGCGCTACAGCTATCCGGATTGGGTACGACGCTTACCGGCGTGAACTTCCTCGTCACCGTGATGAAGATGCGCGCACCTGGCATGAAGCTGATGGACATGCCGATCTTCACCTGGACCTGCACCTGGGCCAACGTCCTGATCGTTGCATCGTTCCCGATCCTGACTGCTGCACTCGCGCTGCTGACTGTTGACCGTTATCTGGACTTCCACATTTTCACCAACGAGCTTGGTGGGAACCCGATGATGTACGTCAACCTGTTCTGGGCGTGGGGTCACCCTGAGGTTTACATCCTGATCCTGCCGGCCTTCGGCGTGTTCTCGGAAGTGACTTCGACGTTCTCTGGCAAACGCCTGTTCGGCCACCACTCGATGATCTACGCATCGGGCGCGATCGCCATCCTTGGCTTTGCGGTATGGCTGCACCACTTCTTCACCATGGGTGCCGGCGCCAGCGTCAACACCTTCTTCGGCCTGGCGACGATGCTGATCTCCATCCCGACCGGTGTGAAGCTGTTCAACTGGCTGTTCACCATGTACCAGGGCCGCGTGCGCTTCACCCCGCCGATGCTCTGGACCCTGGGCTTCATGGTCACCTTCTCCATCGGTGGCATGACCGGCGTACTGCTGGCCGTTCCAGGTGCTGACTTCGTTCTGCACAACAGCCTGTTCGTTATTGCGCACTTCCACAACGTGATCATCGGTGGCGCGGTATTCGGCTACATCGCCGGCTTCGCCTTCTGGTTCCCGAAAGCCTTCGGCTTCACCCTGAACGAGAAGTGGGGCAAAGCTGCCTTCTGGTTCTGGCTGTCGGGCTTCTACGTTGCGTTCATGCCGCTGTACGCCCTGGGCTTCATGGGCATGACCCGTCGTCTGAACCACTCCGACAACCCACTGTGGGAACCCTACCTGTACGTAGCCGTTGTCGGCGCCGTGCTGATACTGTTCGGTATCGCTTGCCAGCTGATCCAGCTGTACGTTTCGGTCCGCGACCGCAACCAGAACCTGGACGTGACCGGCGACCCATGGGGCGGCCGTACCCTGGAATGGTCGACTTCTTCGCCACCTCCGTTCTACAACTTCGCTCACATGCCTGAGAAAGTTGGCCTGGACTGCTGGCACGAAGCCAAGGAAGAAGGCGTTGCGTACAAGGTTCCGGCCAAGTACGAAGCCATCCACATGCCGAGCAACACTGCTACCGGTCTGTTCATGGGCCTGTTCCTGACCGTCTTCGGCTTCGCTTTCATCTGGCACATCTGGTGGCTGGTGGGCGCGAGCCTGGTTGCAACCATCGCGGTCTTCGTTCGCCACGCTGCACGTGACGACCAGGGCTACATGGTTCCGGCCGAAGAAGTGGCGCGCATCGAAGGCGAGCGTATGAAAGCGCTGGCCAATGCAGGTGCTCTGCCTGCCGGCGCACGTGTCGAATCGTTTGAGCGGGTGTAATCAATGTCCAGTCAAGTAATGCACGGCGGCGCAGCTCATGGTCACGACCATGGGCATGACGACCACCACCACGACTCGGGCCAGATGACCGTACTGGGTTTCTGGCTGTACCTGATGACCGACTGCATCCTGTTTGCGTCGCTCTTCGCCACCTACGCGGTGCTGTCCGGCAGTTTTGCCGGCGGCCCGTCGGGTCACGACATCTTCCAGCTCGACTTCGTAGCTGTTGAAACGCTGTTCCTGCTGCTGTCCTCGATCACCTTCGGCTTCGCCATGCTGAAGATGTTCGATGGCAAGAAAGCAGGTGTGCTGGGCTGGTTGGCTGTGACCTTCCTGTTCGGTGCAGGCTTCATCGCGATGGAAATCTATGAATTCCATCACCTGATCGGCGAGGGCTTCGGCCCGCAGCGCAGTGGCTTCCTGTCGGGCTTCTTTGCCCTGGTAGGTACCCACGGCCTGCACGTGACTGCTGGTCTGATCTGGATGGCAATCATGATGTACCAGATCAACAAGCACGGCATCACGCCGACCGCCAAGACCCGCATGAGCTGCCTGAGCCTGTTCTGGCACTTCCTGGACGTGGTCTGGATCTGCGTATTTACCGTCGTTTACCTGCTGGGGGTTCTGTAATGGCTAACGCACACGACACTCATCACGAAGGTAATCACGGCAGCGTCAAGTCGTACATGATCGGTTTCGTACTGTCGATCATCCTGACCGCGATCCCGTTCGGCCTGGCCATGACCGCCAGCCTGCCGAAGAACCTGACCGTTCTGATCATCGTTGCCATGGCCGTGATCCAGGTGGTTGTGCACCTGGTGTACTTCCTGCACATGGACCGCTCGAAAGAGCAACGCAACAACGTATCGACGTTCCTGTTCACCACGCTGGTGATCGCACTGCTGGTCGGCCTGTCGCTGTGGATCATGTTCAGCATCCACTTCGAAATGCTGGCCAAGTGAGGTAAGACTGCATGTCCGTTAAGCACTTTATCCAAATCACCAAACCGGGGATCATTTTCGGTAACGTGCTTTCCGTGGCAGGCGGTTTCTTCCTTGCCTCGAAGGGCCATGTGGATTTCGCCCTGTTCCTGGCGGCGGTGATCGGTACTTCGCTGGTGGTGGCGTCCGGGTGCGTGTTCAACAACTGCATCGACCGTGACATCGACCACAAGATGGAGCGCACCAAGAACCGCGTGATGGTTCAGGGCGGCATGTCGCTGCCCCTCGCGCTGATCTACGCCACCCTGCTTGGGGTGGCGGGTTTCAGCCTGCTGTATGTCCAGGCCAACCCGCTGTCGGCGTTCTGCGCAGCAGTAGGGTTCGTCGTCTACGTCGGCTTCTACAGCCTGTGGCTGAAGCGCAAGTCGGTGCACGGCACCTTGGTCGGCAGCCTGTCGGGTGCCATGCCCCCGGTGATCGGTTACTGCGCCGTGAGCAACAGCTTCGACCTGGCTGCGGTAACCCTGCTGGTGATGTTCAGCCTGTGGCAAATGCCGCACAGCTTTGCCATTGCCATCTTCCGCTTCAAGGATTACAGCGCTGCCAACATTCCGGTGCTACCGGTGGCGCGCGGCATTCTGGCGGCGAAGAAGCAGATCGTGCTGTACGTACTGGCTTTCGTGCTCGCTACCTTGATGCTCACCCTCGGCGGTTACGCCGGCCTCGGCTACCTGGCCGTGGCAGCTGCCATGGGCCTGTACTGGCTGTACATGGCCTGGGGTGGCTACAAGGCCGAGGACGACAGCAAGTGGGCGCGCAAGGTGTTCGGCTTCTCCATCCTCACCGTCACTGCCCTGAGCGTGATGATGGGTGTGGACAGCCAAACCGCTGCAGACGTGCTGATGACATACGCACGCTGAAATAGCTGCCTGTTTCACGAAAACCCTGGCCATGTGCCGGGGTTTTTTTATGGGTGTTTTTCCTGTTCCGGCCTTTTCGCGGGCTTGCCCGCTCCCACAGGTACGGCGCAGGTCCCAGGGGCTGCGGGTAACCCTGTGGGAGCGGGCGAGCCCGCGAAGAGGCCAGCGCAGGAAAACATAAATCCTGTATTTTCAAAAAATACTTCTGAAAAAATCTAGCAAAACAGGATTTTGTCCTTTACAGGTATCCTGTCTCGGCACTATCTTCTGATCCAGGCCGCCATATCGGCCAGCGTCGCTCGGACGGTTCCGGGCGCTTACGTTCTCAGAGGAAACCATGGCCAACCCAGGTTCGCCGCGCCGCTTTGCACGCATCGATCGTCTCCCCCCTTACGTCTTCAACATCACTGCCGAGCTCAAGATGGCTGCCCGCCGCCGTGGCGAGGACATCATCGACCTGAGCATGGGTAACCCCGATGGCGCCACGCCGCCGCACATTGTCGAGAAGCTGGTGCAGGTTGCCCAGCGTGAAGACACCCACGGCTATTCCACCTCGCGCGGTATTCCGCGCCTGCGCCGGGCCATCGCCAACTGGTACAAGGAACGCTACGAAGTCGACATCGACCCGGAGAGCGAAGCCATTGTGACCATCGGTTCGAAGGAAGGCCTGGCGCACCTGATGCTCGCCACCCTCGACCAGGGCGACACCGTGCTGGTGCCCAACCCCAGCTACCCGATCCACATCTACGGCGCGGTGATCGCCGGCGCCCAGGTGCGCTCCGTGCCGCTGGTGCCGGGGGTGGACTTCTTCAACGAGCTTGAGCGCGCCATTCGCGAGTCGATACCCAAGCCGAAGATGATGATCCTTGGCTTCCCGTCCAACCCCACCGCGCAGTGCGTAGAGCTGGACTTCTTCGAGCGTGTGGTGGCACTGGCCAAGCAGTATGGTGTGCTGGTGGTGCATGACCTGGCCTATGCCGACATCGTCTATGACGGCTGGAAAGCCCCGTCGATCATGCAGGTGCCGGGCGCCAAGGACATTGCGGTGGAGTTCTTCACCCTGTCCAAAAGCTACAACATGGCGGGTTGGCGCATTGGCTTCATGGTCGGCAACCCCGAGCTGGTCAATGCGCTGGCGCGGATCAAGAGCTACCACGACTACGGCACCTTCACCCCGCTGCAGGTGGCGGCCATCGCTGCCCTGGAAGGCGACCAGCAGTGCGTGCGCGACATTGCCGAGCAGTACCGCCAGCGCCGCAACCTGCTGGTCAAAGGCCTGCACGAGCTGGGCTGGATGGTCGAGAACCCCAAGGCGTCGATGTACGTCTGGGCGAAGATTCCGCCAGCGTATGCGCACCTGGGGTCGCTGGAGTTTTCCAAGAAGCTGCTGGCCGAGGCCAAGGTATGCGTGTCGCCGGGCATCGGTTTTGGTGATTACGGCGATGATCATGTGCGCTTTGCCCTGATCGAGAACCAGGACCGCATTCGCCAGGCCATCCGCGGCATCCGGCAGATGTTCCGGGCTGACGGGCTGGCCCGCAAGTAAGGCCATCGCCACCCAAGGCCGCTCCCACAGGGACCACGCAGCATCCGAAAGCTGCGCTGTACCGGTAGGAGCGGCCTTGTGTCGCGAAAGGGCTGCAAAGCAGCCCCAGGATCTTCAGCCGGGCGAGCTTTCCGCCTGCATTCCAAGCCTCAGCCAACCTACCTTCGGCACTCATTTCTCACCGAAGGGATCCCCCCATGAGTGTCTTCACCGCCTATTTCTGCGGCACCGGCTCGCACCGCTTCGACCACGCCAACCCCAACTTCTGGAACGGCGAGCTGGTTTCGACCCTGGCCAGCAACGAGCAGGGCCACGAGTTCGCCCATTGGATTGCTGTGGATGGTCCAGGCAGCGGCAACCTTCAGGATGACAACCTGTTCGTGGAACCTGGTGGCTATTACAACTGGACCGGGCAGCTGTTTGGCCGCGGCTGGGAAGAAAACGTCAACCACGTGCTGCAGGTGATCAAAGGCGAAAGCAACTGGCAGCGCAACGAACTGAGCAAGGAAGAATACGAGCGGCTGAAGCAAGCCGGGGTGCCGATACCGGATGCCGGGTCTGCGGCCTCATGGTTCTGGCGCAACTACAGCTACGGCGCCCGCCACCCCACACCGCAGCAATTGCAGGAGGGCATCATCAGCATGTTCCGCAAGCCGCGCCTGCCGACCCAGGTCAACCTGGTGGGCTGGAGCAGGGGAGGGATCAGTTGCCACATGCTGGCCAATGCCATGGCACAAGACCCTGTACTGCGCGACATACCGGTGAACATCTTTGCCATCGACCCGGTACCGGGCGTTGGCAATGTGCAGCAGCAGCGGGTCAGCCTGACCGGCAACGTGAAGGAGTACGTGGGGTTCTATTCACGGGATGAGCGTTCCAAAGGGTTTGCCTGCGTGGTTCCTGCCGTGGCGAGCACTACACGCATCTGCATCTATCCAATGCCTGGCCGGCACGCCACGCTGGTAGGCAACGCATCGCTTGACGGCGCGGGCGCGGGCAAGGTGTTGGCTGAGCCGGGGTTGATCGTTCGCCACTTTGCCGAAGTCTGCCTGGCCCGCTGGGGTGTGCAGTTGGGCAAGCGCCTGGCGTTGACCGACAGCCAGCTGATGCAGTATCACCAGCAAATGGCGGCGGCAGACGACCAGTACCAGGCCATGCGAAAGGCGTCCTATACCGTGATCACCGAGGGTGAGAAGGACGACCGCCTGGTGCACTGTGGCCAAGCGCCCATGCGCTTCAGCGAGGTGCAGGGTGCAGCCTACGAACCCAGCACGGGCCTGGCCTTGCAGCGCTGGGACGCCGACACCTACAAAGCCATCTGCTAGCGTTGCCAGGCGGCCGGATCAGCGGCAATTTTTTTTGCATTGCCCCTCTATCCAGCCGCCCCTGCTTGGACTGAGAATGGCGCCGCGGGCCAGACCCGATAACAACAACCTTCCCTCCGTGCCATCATGTCCGAATACAACCCTTGCCTTGACTGCGGCGCCTGCTGCGGGTACTTCCGTGTGTCTTTCTTCTGGGGCGAATGCCAGTCTGCCGGGGGCGTTGTCCCGGATGACCTGGTGGTGCAGGTCAACCCTACCCGTGTGGCCATGATCGGCACCGATGCCAAGCCGTGCCGCTGTATCGCCCTTCAGGGCGAGGTCGGCAAAGAGGTGGCCTGTACCATTTATGCCAACCGCTCCAGCCCCTGCCGTGAGTTCGAGGCGTCGTGGGAGGGTGGGGTGCATAACCCCAGCTGTGACGCCGCCCGGGCAGCATATGGCCTGCCACCGCTGACACCGCCTGGGGCCAACGAGCCGCATTGGCCGGATGACGGGGCCGAGGTGGCCTGAAATTTCTCTGGGCACAACGCGAATGATGTGGGAGCACCTTGTGTCTCGATAGGGCTGCAAGGCGGCCCCATGGCATCAGCGGCGCTGCAGGAACTGCTGGGGCTGCCTTGCAGCCCTTTCGCGACACAAGGCCGCTCCCGCAGGGACCGCGCTAACCATCAGGTTTTTTTGAACCTTAAACCTGACCTTCTCACTTTACATACTGCTGCCACCCAAAGTTGAGAAAAGTATTCAGGCAGCTGTTCCATTCGAGCCCTACGACTGATTTGATTTTTTCGTCGGATTTCATGAATTGACTCCTCGGACAGTCGTTCGCCGAATCGATGTGGCTAGGGTCGGTACCGGTATGGCTGGTGGATTTACCTGTGGCAAGGGCACGTTTTCGTATTCGGTCAGAAGTAGGGCAGTTCGGGTTTCAGCCAATCGTTCAGCTTCATTCAAAAATGATAATTCAAGTGCCCGGTTGTCCGCGCTGTGAGCAACTAGATATGATCGCTGCTGCTGATTCAAATCGGCGACAGCACTATAAATTTGTCGATGGATCGCATCGTTTGTACTGTTTATCGCCGCCCTGGCTTTTTCCGCAAATGTTGCCAAGTCTTGAGCCGCTTGTGCGTCTCGTCTCGCGTTCGCATCGGCAAGTCTAGCTTGACGCTTAAGTAATGCTTCACGCTGACGTAACCTCGAAGATTCTCGGAGAGTGGGATTACCTCCGTGGCGACGTTGTAAGGAATTTGCCGGACCAAATGGGGTGCGAGTTTTTCCGCTTGGGTCCGAAAAGTTAATTGGGTCGCCGATGCAATAGCAATAGCTATTGATGCCGCCCAGCGAAAATGGACTTTCTGCGTCCGGCGTGTTGAATCTCATCAATCGACTGTTGTAGGGGCGATGACCATTCCCAAGTAGATAAAGCTGAGACAGCGTGTCTTGAAATTCACCATTGTAGGCAAGGGTCGGAGTCGTTGAATCAGAGACAGTGTGCAGGCCGTAGGCTGTGTACGTCATTTCTGTCTGGTTGCTACGCCGTTTCATTTGTAGGTGGGCGTTCTCGTCGAACAACTGGGTCATCATGATCAATGGCTCCGCCGTTAGAAAACCGAGTTCAACACTGTCTCAGTTTGTGGGCAGTCACAACTGGCATTTTTGTCAAGCCCTGCTGGCATGGTGGGAGCGGGCATGCCCGCGAAAGGATCACCAGCTGTAAGAAGATTCTGAACTTGAAACCAAATGCTTCAGGTTGCCAGGGATTAGGAATTATCCTACGAGCTCAGTCGGATGCCGTCTGATAGGCAAGTAGGAACCTCAGAGATAACGTTCCAGCGTCGCCACAAATGGCGATCGGGTGTGAGAAGCCCGGTGTTTCGAGATGGCTTGCCAGTTATGGCAGCCGTGCGCGTGCAGACTTCGGTCTGGCCGTGAAACCTCGGACACGGTCTTCTCACCTCGCGTACGGCTGCCACCTTATCTGTGAGAAGGATGCGAGTGGTTGCCTCTGAAAATATTTCCGAGATGACTATGAAAAGACTTGTACCTGATACACCCATTACTGACGTTACCTACCAAGCCGCCAAGTCCCAGGCCACCCAGGTCATGGACCACCTCTCCGGCACCATTCTCCAATACCTCGACGCCGAAGCCCCAGCCGTGCGCTCCAGCCTGCTGGAAGCGATGTCAGCCCAAACCGACCTGTTACAAGCCTGCTGGCCCACATGAAAGAGCAGGAGGCCAAGGCATGAGCGACCACCTCAAGTCCCGCACCACTGCAGGCGTGGAGAAATTTCTTGAGCTGTATCGGGTAGAGCCGGGTGTGCCGCTCGACCTGGCATTCGATGAATTGTCGGTGCTGATCGGCTGCATCAAGCACCTGAACGAAGAGGCCGAGATGGAGGGCGACAAGATCGCCGGCAGCGCGGCGCGGATTCTCAGTGCCATGGCCAAGGCGCTGATCAATGATATGGAAGTGGGGTTGAATCGCGGCGCCTGAGCGATTTTTGGGGCCGCTCTGCGGCCCATCGCCGGGAAGCCAGCCCACGGGGGGCGCATCAGGGCTGACAGGTGTTTGCCACAAGGTATGCAGCGCCTGTTAGAGCGAGCGCCGCCCGCGCGGCGCATCGCGAGCTGCGCTCGCTCCTACGTTTGTTTCGGGCCAATTATTCCTGTGGGATTTGCGCGCGAACGCCTTGGCGCATGCCTCAAAATCGCGTCGTAAGCACAAGGCGGCCGCGCGCATCTGGCACAGGGGTTACTGGCCCGAAACAAACGTAGGAGCGAGCGCAGCTCGCGATTGCGCCGCGCGGGCGGCGCTCGATCTCACAGGCGCTGAAGATGCTCCGGCTACCCTTGCCAGAAACCATAGAATCTCCCACAGGTACTGCGCAAAGCTCAGGTGTTGTGTCGCGATGGGCTGCGCAGCAGCCCCGGGATGCCGTAACCTCGCGCTTGACGTTAAACTGTCATCTCCCCAGCAATGGACAGGAGATCCGGCGTGACCCCACCCCGCAGTTTCCCCAGTGACCTCTGCCTCGACAGCCCGCGCCTGCAACTGCGCCCCATGCGCCATGCCGATGCCGCGCAGTGGCTGGCGATCATGGCCGACCCCGAGGTCATGCGTTATTGGCACCATGCCCCTTGGCAAAACCTGGCCGAGGCCGAAAGCGCCCTGGCCGCCGACCGCGAAGCCTATGCCAATGGCGACCAGCTCAAGCTGGGTATGTACCGCCGCGACAACGGTGAACTCATCGGCATGGTCCAGCTGTTCAACATCGACGATGTTTCCCGCCGTGGCGAGATCGGCTACTGCCTGGCCAGCGCCGTGCAGGGCAGGGGCTACATGGACGAAGCGCTCACCTGCTTCATCGATTACCTGGCCAACACCCTGCACATGCGCCGCCTGGAAGGTGAGATCGACCCGCGCAACCAAGGCTCGGCACGCACCCTGGAACGGCAAGGTTTCGTGCTTGAAGGCACCCTGCGGGCGCGCTGGTGCGTGGCCGGTGAGTTGTCCGACTCCGGCATCTATGGTCTGCTGCTTGAGCCCCCGGTCGCCTAGGAATTTGCCCTTTGCCCGTTTTCTACCTGAGCATCAGCCTGCTGCTGTACTTGCTCGCCCTGTTCTTCAACGGCGCGCACATGAATGGCGGGCATCACATGCCGGCGCTGCAGATGCTGCTGTACGGGCCATGGGGCTTGCCCTTCGGCTTGCACCAATGGTTTGCCAACCCGCTGCTGGCGTTGGCCATCCTTGCCCACCGGCGCTTTCGCCGGCTGGCATTGCTGGCCGGGTTGGCGGCGGCTTACCTGGCGGGCAGCAGCTTCGGCATCACCCGTCTGCCGGATAACCAGACTTATGAATTCCATGACCTGAGCGGGTTTGGTGCCGGCTTCTACCTGTGGCTGGCGGCGATGGGCGTGTTCTGCCTGGGCCAGGCCTGGCATTGCTGGAAGGCCCGCAGCGCTGAGGACATGCCCGGTTGGAACTGGCTTGATGTGGCCTTGATTGCGGCGTTGGGTGTGGCGGTTTATGCCGCCACACAGATGCCAGCGCTGCAATTCGAGCCGGGCAAGGTGCTGATGCCGCCGGTGCTACCCCAGACGCTTTGATACCTAAAAGGAGAGTTGGCATGTGCAAGCAATACCTGGCAGGGCTGGCACTGACCTGCGTGCTGCCATTGGCTGTGGCCGATGACTACACGGCGGCGTACGTGCAGTGCATGGACAAGGCCTCCAGCACGGTGGCCATGAGTGAGTGCATCGGGGCCGAGATGCAGGTGCAGGACCAGCGCTTGAACCGGGTGTACAAGCAACTGATGGGCAAGCTGGATGCCGGGCAGCAGAAAAGTTTGCGCGATGTGCAGCGCAAGTGGCTGGCGTACCGCGATGGCAATTGCCAGTTTCATGTGCAGGCCAGTGGCGGGACCATGGCGCAGTTGGAAGGCGGTACCTGCATGATGAGCATGACCCGCGACCGCGCGGCGGAGCTGGAGCGGGTGCTTAGCCCGGGGCAGTGAGTTGCCTGTACGGGCCTCTTCGCGGGCATGCCCGCTCCCACAGGGGTAGTGTTGGGAGCAACTGTCTTGTATTGCCTGGACTGGCCTCATCGCCGGCAAGCCAGCTCCCACAGGGGTTGCGTTAGCTTAGGGCTTTTGAGCAAGACAGTTGCTCCCCCAGGGATTGCACAGGATTTGAAGTCGATGCGATCGAAGTGGGAGATTCTATGGTTCCTGGCAAGGGTAGCCGGAGCATCTTCAGCGCCTGTGAGATCGAGCGCCGCCCGCGCGGCGCAATCGCGAGCTGCGCTCGCTCCTACGTTTGTTTCGGGCCAGTAACGCCTGTGACAGGCGCGCGCGGCCGCCTTGTTTGTACGGCGCGATATTGAGGCATGCACCAAGGCGTTCGCGCGCGAATCCCACAGGAATAATTGGCCCGAAACAAACGTAGGAGCGAGCGCAGCTCGCGATTGCGCCGCGCGGGCGGCGCTCGATCTCACAGGCGCTGCCATACCTTGTGGCAACCACCTGTCAGCCCTGATGCAATCCCTGTGGGAGCTGGCTTGCCTGCGATGGGGCGCGATGCGACCCTGGTTTTACAGGTGTGGCTGGCGCAGTGCCCGGGCCTTGAGGTACTCGCGCACTTCCACGGCATCCCCGGCAAACTCGATGCGCTCGGCCTTGGCTGCCCGCTGGTAGGCATACATCGGGTCGTAGTACTCGTTCAGCAAACCCTCGATCCAGCCCCGGTGCAGGTCCACCGCGCCGCTGCGCTGCTGTTCTTCCAAGGCCAGGCGCAGAACTTCCGATAGCCGTTGGTAGCGTTCGCCACCCAGGCGCTTGTGGATGTTGGCCATGCTCTGCAGCATGCGCTCGGCAAACAGGCGGCGACCGTCTTCCTCGCCATGCACGGCCATAAACTCGGCACTCAGGTTGATCACATAGTCGCGAAGAATGCGTTCCACGCGGTTAGCGAAGCTGTCCTCCAGCCACACCAGCGGATACCGCTGCATGCCTTGGTATAGCTCCAGCGGCAACGTGCAACTGCCGACAATACGGCCTTCATCTTCCAGCACGAACTGCTCGACCCCTCGGGCACGCTTCTTCAGCACATCGATGGCCAACTGGTTCTCGAAATCGATCTGCGCCGGCTGCGCCGTGGCGCGCTTGCCGAAGCTGGAGCCGCGGTGATTGGCGTGGCCTTCCAGGTCGAGCACGTTGTCCAGTTGCTGCAGCACATCGGTCTTGCCGGTGCCGGTCAGGCCGCCGACCAGCACGAAATCGCATTGGGCCACCGCCTGCTGGGTCGTCCCCAGCAGAAAGTTACGCATGGCCTTGTAGCCACCTTTGACGCGTGGGTACTGGATGCCCGCTTCATCGCGCAGCCAGCCCTGCACGATCTGCGAGCGCAGGCCGCCCCGGAAGCAGTACAGGTAGCCCTCGGGATGCGCCTGGGTAAAGGCTACCCAGGCTTGCAGGCGGGCGTGCTTGGTAGCACCGCTGACCAACTGGTGGCCCAGCGCGATGGCGGCGGCCTGGCCCTGTTGCTTGAAGCAAGTGCCGACCTTCTGCCGCTCCTGGTCGTTCATCAGCGGCAGGTTGACCACGCCAGGGAAGGCGCCTTTGGCGAACTCGACCGGCGCGCGCATGTCCATCATCGGCACGTCGTCGAGGAACAGCTGGCGAAAATCGGTGCAGTCGGGGCGCATCAGATCACCTCGACCGCGTGGCTCTGCCGCTCGACCAGCTTGCCGATCGGCGCCAGTTGCAGGCCCAGTTCGGCGGCCACCGCCAGGAACTCTGCTTCACCTTCCGGGGTAACTGCCACCAGCAGGCCACCGCTGGTTTGCGGGTCGCACAGCAGGTGCTTCTGGTCGTCGCTGAGCGTACCGATCTTGTGCCCGTAGCTGTCGTAGTTGCGCAGCGTGCCGCCGGGAATGCAACCCTCGGCCAGGTAGTGGTCGACACTGGGCAGGCGCGGTACAGCGGCGTAGTCCAGGTGCGCGGTAAGGCCGCTGCCTTCTGCCAGTTCGACCAGGTGGCCGAGCAGGCCGAAGCCGGTGACGTCGGTCATGGCCTTGACCCCGTCCAGCTTGCCAAAGCGGCTGCCGGGGGTATTGAGGGTGCACATCCAGTCACGGGCCAGGCCTTGGTCCTGCGCGCGCAGCTTGGCCTTTTTCTCGGCAGTGGTGAGGATGCCGATGCCCAGTGGCTTGGTCAGGTACAGCTGGCAGCCGGCGCTAGCGGTGTCGTTGCGCTTGAGGTGGCGCTTGCTGACCACGCCGGTGACAGCCAGGCCGAAGATGGGCTCGGGAGCGTCGATGGAGTGGCCGCCGGCCAGAGGAATACCGGCTTCAGCGCACACGGCACGGCCACCGCGGATGACTTCGCGGGCGACTTCCGGTGGCAGCACGTTGACAGGCCAGCCAAGGATGGCGATGGCCATCAGCGGGTCGCCGCCCATGGCATAGATGTCGCTGATGGCGTTGGTGGCGGCGATTCGACCGAAGTCATAGGGGTCATCGACGATCGGCATGAAGAAGTCGGTGGTCGAAACCACGCCACGTTCGTCGTCCAGTGCGTATACCGCGGCATCATCGCGTGAGGCGTTGCCGACCCACAGTTTCGGGTCCAGGGCCTGGGTGCCGCTTTCAGCGAGGATCACGTCCAGCACCTTGGGGGAAATCTTGCAGCCACAGCCGGCACCGTGGCTGTACTGGGTCAGGCGAATCGGCTCGCTCATACGTACCTCAGCAGGTCAATTTGTTGCGCGATTGTAGCAAAGCTGGCCTTTGCGCCTGTGCCTCTTATAATTCCTTGGGCCAGCTTCAAGCTTCAAGCTTCAAGCTTCAAGCTTCAAGCTTCAAGCTTCAAGCAAAAGCAAAAGCAAAAGCAAAAGCCACATGCAGGCTGCTTTTGCTTTTGCTTTTGCTTGCAGCTTGCAGCTTGCAGCTTGCAGCTTGCGACTTGCGACTTGCGACTCGCAGCCGCTTTTCCCCGCCATTGAACCGGAGAACCCCCCATGCTCAAACGCCCCCTGGCGCTCGCCGCTGGCCTTGTGCTGTCCTGCTGTGCCGTTGTCGTGCAGGCCGCTGAAACTTTGCGGGTCAGCGCCATCCCAGATGAAGCACCCACCGAACTGCAGCGCAAGTTCAAGCCGTTGGGCGAGTACCTGGCCAAGCAGTTGGGCATGGAAGTGAAGTTCGTGCCGGTGGCCGATTACCCGGCTGTGGTCGAGTCGCTGGCTTCCGACCGCCTCGACCTGGCCTGGCTGGGTGGGTTCACGTTCGTCCAGGTTCACCTGAAGGACCCGACCGTCACGCCGTTGGTGCAGCGTGAGCAGGATGCGCAGTTCACCTCCAAGTTCATTACCGCCGACCCCAACGTGAAAAGCCTGGCCGACCTGAAGGGCAAGTCGTTTGCCTTCGGCTCCATCTCGTCCACGTCGGGGAGCCTGATGCCGCGCTACTTCATGCTCAAGCAAGACAACATCAAGCCTGAGGACTACTTCAGCCGTGTGGCCTATTCCGGTGCGCATGACGCCACCGTGGCGTGGGTGCAGGCGGGCAAGGTCGACGCAGGTGTGCTCAATGCCAGCGTCTGGCAGAAGCTGGTGGACGCCGGCAAGGTCGATACCAGCAAGGTGAAGGTCTTCGCCACCACACCGACCTATTTCGACTACAACTGGACCGTGCGCGGCAACATGGACCCGGCGCTGAAAGAGAAGATCAAACAGGCCTTCCTCGCCCTCGACCCGGCCAACCCGGCGGACAAGGCGATTCTCGACCTGCAGGCCGCCAGCCGCTTCATCGAGACCAAGGCCGAGAACTACCTGGGCACCGAGCAAGCGGCGCGTGAGGCCGGCCTGCTCAAGTGACAGCCTCGAACGCGGCCATCCACCTGCATGGCGCCGGCCTGCGCCACGGTCAGGTGCGCGCTCTCGATGCCGTCAGCCTGCAGATCGGCCAGGGCGAGCGCGTGGCCATCATCGGGCCTTCGGGCGCGGGCAAGTCCAGCTTGCTGCACCTGATGGCCACGGCCGTGCGGCCTGGCAGCGGGCGCCTGGAACTGCTCGGTGAGCAGCCCTGGGCGTTGTCGGTGCGGGCGCGTCAACGCTTGCGTGCGCGGGTCGGCCTGGTACACCAGGCGCCACCCTTGCCGCCGCGCCAACGGGTGGTCACGGCAGTGCTGGCAGGGCGCCTGGGGCAGTGGGGGCTGCTGCGCGGCTTGTTCAACCTGCTGTACCCCAGCGATGTCGCAGGCGCTCGGCAGGTTCTGGCTGAACTGGGCCTGGCCGACAAGCTGTTCGTGCAATGTGGGCAACTGTCCGGCGGGCAGTTGCAACGGGTCGGCATCGCGCGCGCGTTGTATCAACGGCCGCAGGTACTGCTCACCGACGAACCCGTGTCGGCCATGGACCCGGTGCTGGCCGACCACAGCCTGGCTTTGCTCAACCGCCATGCCCAGCGCCATGGCGTCACCCTGGTGGCCAGCCTGCATGCGGTGGAGCTGGCGCTGGCGCATTTCCCTCGGGTGGTCGGTATTCGCGAGGGGCAGGTGGCGTTCGACTGCCCGGCCACTGCGGTCACCAGGCAGATGCTGGATGCGTTGTACGCCAATGAACACCTGGCCTCGCCGCCAACCCCTGGGGCACCCCTGACCGTGCACATTCCGCGATGCTGAATGCCAGCACCCGCGACCCGGCCTTATTGCCGCGGTTGCTGCTGGCCGTGCTGGCTGTGGCAGTCTTGTGGCCGGGTATCCAGTTGAGCGAGCTGAACCCCGGTGTGCTGCTGCAGGCAGAGAACCGGCAGCAGATCGCCCAGTTCACCCGCGCGTTCTGGCCGCCGGCCCACGATGCCGATTTCCTTGCGTTGCTGTACGACGCCACGTTGCAGACCCTGGCCGTGGCGACTGCCGGCATGGCGCTGGCATTGCTGCTGGCGATCCCGGCTGGCTTGCTGGCCAGCCGGGCGTTGTCGTTGCGCGCTGCATCCAGGGGCGGACGGGCCGGGTTCGGGTCACGGGTGGTACGCATGCCTGTGCGCGGGTTGCTGATTTTCCTGCGCAGCGTGCCCGAGATTGTCTGGGCGTTGCTGTTCGTGCGTGCGGTGGGGTTGGGGCCGACGGCAGGGGTACTGGCCATTGCCATTACCTACAGCGGCATGCTCGGCAAGGTCTATGCCGAGATTTTCGAATCGGTCGACCAGCGCCCGGCACATGCCTTGTTGCAGGCGGGCAGCGGGCGCTTGGCGGCGTTCCTCTACGGCATCCTGCCCAATGCCGCCGCCGAGGTGGTGTCGTACACCGTTTACCGCTGGGAATGCGCGGTACGGGCTTCGGTGGTGATGGGCTTTGTTGGCGCCGGGGGGCTGGGGCAGCAGATCGACCTGTCGATGCGCATGTTTGCGGGTGCCGAGGTTGCCAGCATGCTGCTGACCTTCCTGTTGCTGGTGATCCTGGCCGACCTGCTCAGCCGCTTGCTGCGTTGGAGGTTGGCATGAACCGGGTGATCAACCTGCTACTGCTGGGGGCCATCGTGGCGGCGGTAGCGGCCTCGTTTGCCTACCTGCAGCTGGACTTGCAAGCACTGGTCGGCAATGGCGGCCTGGGGCAGATGGGCGAATACGCCGGGCGCTTCCTGCACCCTGACTGGTCTGCCGGGCACCTGAAAGCGGTATGGCACGGGGCGCTGGAGACCCTGGCCATGTCCGGGCTGGGCACCCTGTTGGCGATGGTGCTGGGGATGCTGCTGGCGCTGCCGGCGGCGGGCCGCTTCGGTTGGCCGTTGCAGGGCGCTGCGCGGTTGCTGCTCAATGCCCTGCGCGCCATTCCGGAGCTGGTGTGGGCGGCGCTCACCGTGCTGGCTGCCGGGCTTGGGCCCAATGCCGGCACCCTGGCCCTGGCGCTGCACACTGCCGGGGTACTGGGGCGGTTGTTTGCCGAGGCGCTGGAGAACGCGCCGCCAGAGCCTGCGGCGGCGATCCGTTTGCAGGGGGGTAGCCAGGTGGCGGCCTTCTGCTTTGGCACCTTGCCCAATGTGTGGCCGCAGTTGCTGGCGTACAGCTTGTACCGCTGGGAGAACAACATTCGCATGGCCAGCGTGCTGGGGTTTGTCGGGGC